>NZ_JAMPSW010000111.1:0-10093 GCF_028484855.1 Providencia sp. PROV033
GAACTAAGTTTGTTAATTAAATTGTTTCAATTTAGAACGGTATAATTAATTAATCTAAATTAATTGGTCACAGCAATTGAATATATTAATACGTATCTCATCTTGAGTATTTACAAAAATAAAAGCCCATTTGGGCTTTTATTTTTTTTATGCGAAAATTAAGTTTATAACCGTTATAAAATAGGTTTTCTAATCTTTGAATTATTAATCTTGTTCAGCTTGTATTGGCTCTAAAATAACGGTGACAATACGAGAACCAATCATTTCATCAATCTTTAACTGCATATTGTCTAATTTAATGATATCCCCTTGAATTGGTTCATTTTCAGTATTCACGTGAATAAACTGGTTGAGTGTTTTATCTGAATCTACTTCAATCTGAATTCCATATGACTCATAAATTTCATTTAACCGTGTAGTGCCCTTTAAGCTTAAACCTGAAGCAGGTAGCTCCATGACCGTTAGCTCAGTCGAGGTTTGCTCGGAAAACAACCTTTCTAAGAATAAGCGATTTTGTGGTTTCAAAACGACAAATAGGTGGTCATTTGCCATTAAGATAGTTGAACCTCTCGGCGGTAAAACGCTTTTTTCTCGAGTGATCATTGCGATAACGGTTTGGTCAGGCAGCGCTAATTGCGACAAACGGCGTCCAACAGCAGAGCAGTCCTCACCAAGTGTATATTCAACTAAGTCAGCATCAATCTGATCTACCGCAGTAATGTCCAAAGTTGCAGCCGGAAGTAATGGCGGTGGCTGCATAAGATTCAGTTTGCGAGCAAAGTAAGGTAGTGTGGAGCCTTGTAAGGTTGCAGAAATTAATACCACAAAGAAGACAACATCAAAAATCAGATTAGCGCCAGGTAGCCCATAAATGAAGGGGAAGATGGCAAGAATAATCGGCACTGAGCCTCTTAAGCCCACCCAAGAAATCAATGTGATTTCATTGCGAGTGAAACGGAATAGTTTTAACACTGGGACAACCGCTAGTGGTCTTGCAATAAACGTTAAGACTAAGGCGATAAGCAACCCTTCCTGCCATACCTCAAGTAGGGAACTCGGATTAACCAGCAGACCCAACATGACGAACATAATAATCTGGCTTAACCAAGCAAGCCCATCATGGAATAGGAATGTATTACGCTGGAAAACAAAGGAATGGTTACCAATAACGACACCTGTTACGAAAATGGATAAGAATCCACTGCCATCTAGGTTACTGGCAACGCCAAAGGAGAATAGTCCACAAGCTGCCACAAGAACAGGGTAGAGACCTGCTGCGAGTAATTTAATTTTATTGATTATTTTTATTGAAATCCAACCTACACTGATTCCAACAATCGCGCCAATTCCCATCTGACTAATAAATAGTAAAATTAATTCACTGCCAGATGACTGTTGATTCATCAATAATTGCAATAGTCCAACAGTGAGGAAAATTGCCATTGGGTCGTTGGTAGCACTTTCTATCTCTAAGGTTGCTTGGAGACGCTCATTTAAGTAAATGCCCGCATTACGTAATAAGGAAAATACTGCGGCTGCATCGGTAGAACCAACAATGGCACCTAAGAGTAACCCTTCAAGAAGTGGAATACCTAGAATGTAGGCGGCGGCTAACCCCGTGATGCCAGCGGTAATTAACACTCCAAAAGTCGCTAAGGTAAATGCAGGTTTCCAAACTAACTTAATCGATTTTACTGAAGTTTGTAAGCCACCATCGAAGAGGATTAATGCAAGGGCGAGGGAACCCACGGCATAAGAGACGTTGACGTTATCAAAGGTGATTCTTCCTAACCCATCTTCACCGGCAAGCATACCAATAAAGAGGAACATGACTAGCATGGGCAGACCGAGCCTTGCAGACAACTTGCTAGAAAAAATACCGAGTAAAATCAATATGGATGAAAGTAATATTAGTTGTTCAATAGTCGGCATAATCAGTTTTCAGTTAGAGGTGAATAAAACGCTGACGATGCATCGCAAAGCGCATGATGTAGCTCAAGATGTTATAAAAGTGACAAAAATATGCATTTGATAGCATTTTCATACTAAAGTAGCTAAATAAACATTATCATTCATACTATTATGATTATATATGAATCATTTAAAACATATTGGTATTTTACTGCATTTTTTAAAATTTAATTTCTAGAAATAGCCTGATTTTTTATTAAACTCAGGTTAATTATGGTTTTTTTGTATGTAAATGTTATTTGGGGAAAAGAGAAAAAAAGATGTGAGGAGTTAATGACATGATAAACAAAATAAAAGTCGATGAATTTATATCACCGACTTTATGTTATTTAGTGAAAACGGGCTCTTCTTGCAAGAGTATCACCAATGAATTGTATTCCTTGGACAATAATGACTAAGGTAACAACCGTAATTGCCATGGCGACATTATCAAAGCGCTGATAACCATAATTTAATGCAAGATCACCAACACCACCCCCACCAACTGCGCCTGCCATTGCGGTCGCGCCAACAAGTGTGATACTGGCAGCGGTTAAACTTAATATTAAGGATGACTTTGCTTCGGGAAGTATAAAATGCCAAACAATTTGCCAGTTTGTGGCACCCATTGCATCTGCGGCTTCAATAATCCCAGAGTGAACACTTAATAACGAGTTCTCAACGAGCCTTGCGGTATAAGGTGCAATATAAATTACTAATGGCACAATCGCAGCAGTAGTGCCAATCGAGGTACCCACGACAAAACGCGTTAGTGGGATGATTGCCACTAATAAAATAATAAAGGGCAATGAACGGAATATATTAATAATAGGATTAATAATTCGATAAATACGTTTATTTTCCCAAATTCCCTCAGGTCGTGTAATCACCAATAAGATGCCTAATAAGATCCCAAAGAGAGATCCTAAAACTAGCGCAATACTGACCATGGTGAATGTTTCTGACATGGCTAATAAAAACTGTTTACTTGTCAGTGCCGTCTCAAAAAAATCACTCATACTGTCCCCTTGTTTACTGCAACGCCGCGATGACGTAAGAAAGCTATCGCTTCGTCGATGTGCATTTTATCGCCAAGCATCTGAACAAACATACTGCCAAGAACTACACCGTTTATCTCTTTCATATTGGCAAATAGGATGTTGATCTTAATAATGTTTTTCATGATTAATTCATTTACCACGGGTTCCTGCGCTGATTTACCTAAAAATTCTAACCGGTAAACATCGTCTTGATGCTCAAGCTGATGAAGGACACGTTCAGGAATTTTTTCGTTGAGCACGGTACCCACAAATTTTTGAGTGGTGGGGTGTTTAGGCTGAGCGAAGATATCAAGGACAGTTCCTTCTTCAACAATCCGCCCAGACTCCATAACAGCGACTCGATGGCATATTTGTTCAATCACTTCCATTTCATGAGTGACCAGTAAAATAGTAATGCTCTGCTCACGATTGATTTTTTGCAGTAATGCTAAAATAGATGCGGTAGTTTGGGGATCTAACGCAGAGGTGGCCTCATCACACAACAGAATTTGAGGGTTATTAATCAACGCTCTGGCTATTCCCACTCGTTGCTTCTGCCCCCCAGATAATTGATTGGGATACTGGTTTTTTTTATCACTCAATTCAACATATTCAAGAATGTTATCCACACGCTGCATGATTTCATGCTTATCAACACCGAGTAACACGAGTGGCATGGCAACGTTTTGCGCGACAGTTTTAGTCTCCAGCAAGTTGAAATGCTGAAAAATCATACCAATACTTTTCTTGTGGGCGCGTGTTTGCGATGGACTATGCTCAGCCAGATTATGTTGACCGACCGTGATTGAGCCACTCGAGGGCTTTTCGAGTTGGTTAACGAGACGTATGAGTGAACTTTTACCTGCACCGCTATAGCCAATAAATCCGAAGATATCTCCTTTATTAATATGCAAATTAATATCTTGTAGAGCGATTAGAGATTGCCCATTTTTGTTATACACTTTTTGGACATTATTAAATTCAATCATCCTTTTTTACTCCACATTTTCAGTCTGTTGCACGCGCTGAGCTGGAGGGAGTGCGGGCTGCCATTCATCACCTAATAACTCATTCTCTGTACTGGTTTTAACCCGCTCAAGATGCTGTTGTTGATGAGCTAAATACAATTTAGCCGCGATATGATCGGCTAAACGCTCAGCCCCAGTATTGGTCCCTGGGATCAAACCAATGACAGGTCCCATGCTGAGTGAAGCGCTTAAATTAAAGCAGTAAAAATGGTCAATAAATGGGAATTCGTAACCCGTTTTGGCTTGTAATTCAAAATGTTTTCCAAGATAGGGGTGCGCAGCAAGTTCATCATTCTCTTCACCTTTAGGAGGGGTATAGACATCTCCCCATGTTTTAATGAACGGTGCGAGGCGATGAAATGCAGAGTGCTTATGCCAATTCAAACGATAGCCCGTCGCCAAGATAAGGTAATCAAAAGAGAAATCCCCCTGAGTCGTGGAAACATGCAATTTATTCTCTTTGAGAGCCACATGATTGACTTGGGTATCGAAATTAAAATAGGCATGAGCATGGCGAGAAACACGTAAAGTACTGCCATGAGGAGCGGGAGTTTTCGCTTTCAAAACATAATCGGCATAGTGCCATTTTTGCGCGTCAGTAAAATACCCGTAAGCATGAGTAAAGCCAGCACTGCCTGCGACTTTACCGCGGTTAACTCTCGGCATCTCCTTTGCGCGGATTAATAACTCAACCGACTTAGCTCCGTGTTCTAACGCGGTAGCGGAACTGTCCATCGCGCCAGCACTGTAGCCTACCACGCCAATACTCAGACCGTTAAATCGTTGATAGTCACTGCCTGCGTATGAGTGTTCCCAATAATCGGAGGGAATTTTATCCATAAATTCAGGAATATTAGGCTCACTGAATGATTCCATGCCCGTCGCAATAATGACATGTTGTGCCATAAAGTGAGTTGACCCATTAGGCGTCTCAAACGTGAGTTCACGACCCTGAGGGGTTAGTTTGACATCAATGAGTTGATGCTGACTAAGCAGTGTCGGTGCCGTCATGGTTTTAAACCATTGTAGGTATTCACCCCACTGCAAACGAGGAATTTTATCAAGAGCTTCCCATGCTTCATTCCCAAATTGGGCTTTAAACCACGCTTGGAATGTTAAAGAAGGGGATGCGAGAGCAGGGCCTACCACCTGTTTTGGTGAACGTAAGGTTTCCATTAATGCTGGTGTCTGCCAAGGTCCTTCTCTACCGGCGGGAGCTTGATCAAAAATGACAGCATTGATGCCTCGTAATTTAAGCGCGAAAGCCGCCGTAACTCCGGACATACCTGCACCAATAATGGCGACATTAATGTGTTGTTCAAACAGGTTTTCATCAGACAGTGTCCATGTGCCAATGGGTAAATTAAGGTACTGTAGATCCTGTTGTATTTGTGCTTCTAGTGCCGCTAATCCAATAACCGGTTCCATGGCATTACTCCTTATTTTCAGGGAGTTCAAAAGGTTCTCCCAAGGTAAGCATTAAGCGATTAGCCCATGAGAAAAATGCACTAGATTGAATCAAATCCAGCAATTCCAGTTCCGATAACCCGAGTGAGCGTAATTGGCTGATTTGCTTAACGGAGGCTTGAATCGGTGTTGCTGAGAGTGAAGCAACAAGGTCAATAATGGCTAAGAGTCGTGGTTCATAACCTTCGGCAAGCTCACTGCCTGCGGGAGTCGCTAAGAGTTTTTCGACATCAGCATAATGTTCTTTTGAATATTGGCTCGCTTTGCGAGCATGCACAGAGGCACAATAAATACAGCCATTGACTTTACTTACGACAGCAGCAGCAAACTCTCTTTCCCAGCGAGGTAATCCTCCTGAGGTATAAAAAATGCCGCGGTCAATCTGTGTGCGTAGCGCTAAAATCTCACTTTGATGAGCCAAAAGTAAGAAATATTCAGAATTCAGCTGACCATGTTTTTTCATGGTCTGAGTTTCATTCTCATCAAGTGTATTAGCGTCCCGTGCGGATAGCCAAGATTCCCAACCTAATTGGGATTGCGTGAACACTGTCGGTGACGTTTGTCCTAATTGTGTTTGACTAGCATGGTTCCAAATACCAGCTTTAATGGTTTGAGGTTCATTGACGCGATGCCCAGTATTCGGATTTTGTCCAATTAATAAACCTAGGCCTGTAACCAATCGAGATTGGTAAGTGACAAAAGTTATGAGCTGAGCAAGTAAAATAATATCGGGCTCAGACCATCCTTGTTGAATGAATTGCTGTGTTAAGGCGTAATCGGCTTGATTAGGGTTGCTCACTAATATGTGCAAATATTTTTCGGCTAAAGCGAGATGAGCGGTGATTTCAATCTCTGTGTGTGATGACAATAATTCAGCATAATATTTTTCGAGCAATACGGAACCTGTTATTTTCGCCACAAGATGCGCAAAATAATATTTCACATTGAGTGTCAATAATTTGGAAGGTGCTGAAAAAATAGCATCAAAAGCGGCTTGAGTATTTTCTGTTGCTACAGGTCTTTCTGCGCGAGTTTTTGCTAATTCAGAGTCTGGTGTCAGGTTAAGAAGAAAATTAATTAAATCATATTTTGTTGTCATAAATAACTCACTTTATTTAAATTTTTTTATCTCCTTCATTACATATCAATCACATCATTATTCGAACTACCATTTTGTTATATGGTTATAACCATTTTATTTTGGCATATTTTTATATCTATTTTTATTTAAGTTATAACGATCAGATCTAAGACGTTAAATAAATCCTGTTTATACTCCGGTCAATTAGCAATATAAAAATGGAATGTAATTGAAGGGTAACCACCATGGGGAATATCTCAATGTTCAAACAAAAAATAATAAATTTATCTTTAGTGGCAACAGCAATAATTGTATTAGCAGGATGTGGCGATAATAAAGAAAAAGACAGTGCAGATAAAAAGCAAATTACAATTGGCTTTGGGGTAGGGAATTATATTGACCAAGTGGATAAAGGCATTGTTCCTATTTTAGAAAAGAAAGGTTATCAGGTGACATTACGCCAATTTTCGCAAAATAGGCAAATTAACCCTGCATTTGAAGAAGGTGCTATTGATGCATCGGTAAACCAAAGCCGTGCTTATATGGAAGCTTATAACCAAAAAAATAATATCAACATGGTTGCATTGGCAGATTCACCAAGCGCACCACAAAGTTTACGTTCAAATAAGCATAAATCGTTGGATGAAGTGCAAGATGGCATGATTGTGGCACTGTCTAATGATCCAGTAAACGCGGAGCGTGGTGCGAGAATTTTAGAACAATTAGGTTGGATTAAAATCAAACCTAATGTGAGTACGCTTAACTTTAGTGTGAATGATATTGAACCTGCTAAATATAAACTGGATATTCGTGAAACCGATGCAGCTCAAGGTTTGCGTTTATTGGATGATGTGGATTTTGTCGTCGTGAATGGTAACTATGTGGCGAGTGCAGGTCAGCGTATTGCTGATGGTTTAGTTGTTGAAAATTCACCGCTTGAGCACCGAGTTATTGTGACGGTTCTGCAAAAAGACCTTGATACGCAATGGGCAAAAGACTTAAAAGAAGCTTTTGAATCAAAAGAATACGCAGATTATATTCGTTCTCAACGTCTGTATGATGGCTTTATTGAGCCTGCAGCATGGGCTAATTACGCTAAATAATTTTCGAACAAGGTTGCCAGTTTGATGACGCAATTGGCAACTCATTCTCTAAGAAGGATAGACAAACGTCATAGAGTTGGTTATTACCTATTCAGAATAAATAAAAAATCCAAAATAAAATTGTCTTAATAAAAGCCAAAATCAGATAGGGGAAAATGATGACTAACGAGGTTTTGAATGCACTGAATGTATTAAAGTCTAAAAAATGGGTCGATTTAACACACAGTTTTGACAAAGACTCACCGCATTTCTTTATGTTTGATTCGGCAGACTTTAAAACATTATTTGATTATTCCGACGGTTTTTTTGCTCAGCAATTTACTTTCCCTGGACAATACGGCACACATATTGATGCTCCTTGCCATTTTGTTGAAGGAAAACGTTTTTTACATGAATTAGAACTGCAAGAATTGGTATTGCCACTGATTGTTATCGACCAATCAAAACGCGCAGAACAAGATCCCAATTTTGCATTTTCTCGTGACGATGTTTTGGCATTTGAGCGGGAATATGGGCGAATTGAACCTGACAGCTTTGTGGCATTACGCACAGACTGGTATAAGCGCTGGCCTTCTCAAGACGCGATGGATAACAAAGATGGTGAAGGTAATAATCAAATTCCCGGTTGGGGAATGGATGCGCTCAAGTTTTTATTTGAAGAGCGTGGAGTCAAAGCGATAGGGCATGAAACTTTTGATACCGATTCGGCAAAAGATTTTCGCCAAAATAATGGGCTGTTAGGTGAGTATTACGTATTAGAACAAGATACCTACCAAATAGAGTTAATGGCAAATTTAGATCAATTACCTATTCGCGGTGCCGTGATTTTTAATATTGTGGCTAAACCCAATAATGCGAGTGGTTTTCCTGTTCGTTCATTTGCCATTCTTCCCTAAAAATCTTAAACGCCTTTCTTGCAATATAAGAGGAGAAAGGCGTTATAAGCGGAAAAATATGCCGATGTTATAGCGCAAATATAATCCAAGCCGTGGCTAACAACATACACAGAACAGCGACAATCCCGCCTGATTTAGCAAACTCAGCGAATGAAATTTTCACACTATAAGCAGCCGCTTGTTCTACCACGATAATGCCTGCCAAACTACCAAAAACAAATAAGTTGCTGGAAAAGCCTGAGCCGAGCACCAGTGCCGCACCTAATGCATCCGCATTACCATCAGGGGTTAAAAACGGAACTAACAGCATAACGGACGGATTGTTTCCCACGATCGTACTCAAGACGCCTGTCACTAAAAATAGAATTAGAGGGTTATTGAGCTCAACGCCATGGGCTCGTAGATCGTTGAGCATCTGTTGAGGTAAGCCAGTACCCGCAAATGCGGCGTTAACCACAAACAATCCCATGATGAGCAATAAGAGGTTGCCATCTACCAGCTTAAGCATATCGCTAGAAGCGATTGAGCGGTTCAATAATAGAAAACCTGCTGCCGTCAAGGCGATTAATTCTTTTGGGATGTCACTGACCACAAATGCCACAATAACCGCCAGTGTAATCACGCCAGCTTTGGCCGTTTCCCATGTATCAAGTGGGGTCGGTGGTGAAACCGTTTTGGGGGTATTGTTTAGCTCTTTGGCTAAATACCAGCGGTTTCGATACAACCAAACCAGCACAAGCCATGTGAGAGGTAAAGACAATAATGCCGGTATTGCAGAAGATTGCAGCAAGCCCACAAAAGAAATATCTAATCCTTGTGCTGCAATCATGTTTTGTGGGCTACCAATGAGAGAACCTGTTGCGCCGTTATTCGCTGCAAAACAAAATCCGAGCAAAAAGGGAATGGGATTTAGCCCGCGAGAAAGCGTGATAGAAACCAGTAACGGGGTCATTGCGACGACAACCACATCGTTAGTAAGAAGTGCTGAAAGTAACCCACCAACAACAATGAGCACAGCTAGCAGGGTTGGGGCGCTGACTTTTAACATGGCAACGCGATCCGCAGTCCAGTTATAAAAGCCGGAGACCACAAATGAAGCAGACACCACCATTAAGCCAAATAACATGCCGATAGTCCGGTAATCGATGGCATTCCACGCGTGAGGTGGTGTAATGCTATCGATTGCCATCATGGCTAAAGCACCGATGACTGCGGCACCTGTTCTATCGACTTTAAAACCAGGAAGCTTGCCAAATGCCATGGCAACATAGACCAATACAAAAATAATAATGGTAAGTGTCATATTGTTCACATTTATTCTGAAGGATTAGAGGGATTTTACGGTGAATAAGATTACAGGCAAGATAAAAAAACGTTTAGTTTTTAATTGAGTAAACGCAGTCAAACTAAGACATTCGTAATGCGATGTAATTTACCCGATTGATATTAATGAATTTGTTGGGTATTGATTTTTATGCATAATAAAAAAGAGATAAATATAAATAAAATGAGGCTGTTATGAAAATTA
>NZ_JAMPSW010000112.1:0-10066 GCF_028484855.1 Providencia sp. PROV033
GAGTAAGCTCGGATATGAGAAGAAAGGACTACCAAGGTAGTCCTTTTATATTTTATGATTTATAAAATTTTGGCTTGTTGATTTTATTCGGCAGCGGATATTGATGAAGTTTATCGGCGTAGGAGGTATTAACCTCGATGATTGGCTCATTTTTCTCATTCATTAAGCATTCTTGCTGAGATATTATTTTTTCAATGAGACTAAAAAAATTTTTCTTCTTCGCTGTGATATAAAGGCCTTTATTAGGTTCAAAGAACTTGAATATGATTTTATTGTTGATATGTTTAATCGTAATCCCCATAGCATGATCTTTCGTTAGAAAATCACAAATGGTATCCTTTTGTTGTTGTAGTCGATTATTAATTCGCTGTTTAAATTCTTCAAAGGTTATATAATTTTGTGGATTTAATTTTACATTGTTATCAATAATCGTATAGGTGTCATACTTTATATTATATTGGTTATTTCTTTGTGTTATTTGATGCTTAATGATTTTTTTCTGGTGATTTTTAACCAGTTCAAAAAACGGTTTAATGCCGATCTGTGATAAATCAGTTAGTGTAAAATTAGAACATTTTTTCTTAATTTCTCGAGCTGTTAGTTTCATTAAATTAAGTTCAAAATGACTTTTTCCTTTTAATACGTTCTTCTTGGCATTTTTCGATGTGGAATAGGTATAAAAATATAATTGATGTAATAATTTTTTTAAATTAATAGCATTATCTTCCCCTATATTATTCAGTAATAAGGCACCGTTTTTAAAAAGTACTGCATTGATAGAATTAAGCATATTTCTTTGTTTTAACTCATTGCTGTCATTTGAAAAATCAAAATTTTTTATGGCGTGGTCAATATGTAGACTATAATCAATTAATTTTTGTCTATCAATTATTTGACAAAAAGCGTCATTTAAAAAAGTGTGATAATGGCGAATGTTTCCCTTGGCGTTATGTGTTTTTTTTAATGCGCGCGCCAGATTTTTTATATATGTTTTTTCATCATTTGCATGAGCATAAAATAAGAAAGCATGTGTTAATCCATAACAAACACCTTTTTCGGCTTCTTGAATATTTTTAATGCCGATTATATTACGGGAAAACTCATTTTTAGCAGTATCTTTAAAATGGTCAGTTAATTTTATCTGTTTAAACTTAATACTGACTCTTTGGGGGATAATCATAACCATCCTCAATACTCTTGTGAAAACATAGAGGATCATGATATGAAAAAGGGAAAATGTTATTTTCAAATAGCGATGAAAAAACAAAGGTCAATCAGTTTCCTGATTGACCTTTTAACGTAATGCCTAATAACGAAAATTATGCGTTTTCGTTTTGTGCAGCTTGAATTGCTGTCAGTGCAACGGTGTAAACGATATCGTCTACCAGAGCACCACGAGATAAGTCGTTAACTGGTTTACGCATACCTTGCAGCATTGGACCGATAGAGACTAAGTCCGCAGAACGTTGTACGGCTTTATAAGTGGTGTTACCGGTGTTCAAGTCAGGGAAGATGAATACAGTGGCTTTACCCGCAACAGGTGAGTTTGGCGCTTTAGATTTTGCTACATCAGCCATAACCGCCGCGTCGTACTGTAACGGACCATCAATCATCAGATCTGGGCGTTTTTCTTGTGCTAAGCGCGTTGCTTCACGAACTTTTTCAACATCACTACCCGCACCGGAATTACCCGTTGAGTATGAAATCATCGCAACACGAGGTTCAATACCAAAGGCTTTTGCTGAATCGGCAGATTGGATCGCGATTTCAGACAGTTGCTCAGCAGTTGGATCTGGGTTAATTGCACAGTCACCATAAACAAAGACTTGTTCTGGCAGCAGCATAAAGAATACAGAAGAGACTAATGAGCTACCTGGTGCAGTTTTGATTAACTGTAATGGTGGGCGAATGGTGTTTGCTGTGGTATGAACCGCACCAGAAACCAGTCCATCTACTTCACCTTTTTCTAGCATCAATGTACCCAGAACAACGTTATCTTCCAATTGTTCACGAGCAACCACTTCGGTCATGCCCTTGCTCTTACGCAGCTCAACTAAACGCGCAACATATTCTTCGCGAACTTTAATTGGGTCAACGATTTCGATACCAGCGCCTAATTCGATACCTTGAGATGCTGCAACACGGCGGATATCATCAGGATTACCTAACAATACGCAGGTCGCGATACCACGTTCAGCACAAATCGATGCCGCTTTAACGGTACGTGGCTCATCACCTTCAGGCAGGACGATACGTTTGCCTGCTTTACGAGCCAGTTCAGTTAACTGATAACGGAACGCTGGAGGAGACAGACGGTTTGGACGTTCAGAATCAGCAACCAGAGATTCAATCCAGTTACTGCTAATGTGGCGAGCCACATAGTTTTGAATTTTCTCGATACGCTCATGGTCATCAGCAGGTACTTCAAGACTGAAGCTTTGCAGATTCAGCGAAGTTTGCCATGTGTTGCTGTTCACCATAAACACAGGTAAGCCCGTTTCGAATGCTTGTTCACAAAGTTTGCGAATAGGTGCATCGATATCATAGCCGCCTGTTAATAAGATAGCCCCGATTTCTACACCGTTCATTGCGGCTAAAGAGGCTGAAACCAGTACGTCAGGGCGGTCTGCGGAAGTCACTAACAGTGAACCTGGGCGGAAGTGTTCCAGCATGTGTGGAATGCTACGTGCGCAGAAGGTTACTGATTTAACGCGGCGAGTGTTGATTTCACCTTCGTTAACGACTTGTGCATTTAAGTGTTTTGCCATATCGATTGCACGGGTGGCAATCAGGTCAAAGTTCCAAGGGATCGTCGCTAATACTGGCAGATTCAAACATTCGAGCGCTTTCGCATCGATGTTAGCCACCGTCGCTTTGGTCGAATCGTCGAAAATTTCAGACAGGTCAGGGCGAGTACGACCTTGATCATCAACAGGTGCGTTAACTTTATTAACGATAACCCCGATGATATTTTCATTACGTTGACCACCGAACTCGTTACGAACCAGCTCTAAACGTTCTTGCATTTGCTGAATTGAGCTGTTGCCTGGCGCGGTAACGAAAACAATTTCTGCGCCTAAGGTTTTCGCAATTTCGTAGTTCAATGATTGAGCAAAAGAGTGCTTGCGCGTTGGGACTAAACCTTCGATCAGGATGACTTCTGCATCTTTGGTGTGCTCGTGGTAGCGAGCCACAATCTCTTCCATCAAAATATCTTTTTTAGATGATGTCAGAAGAGATTCAACATATTCCATTGTTAAAGGTTCAACAATGGTCGTGATGCTGGAGTGTGAACGTAAAACTTCGGTGGTTTGGTCTTTATTACCTGAAACGCGTGGTTGTGCGATTGGTTTAAATACGCTCAGCTGGACACCTTTTTGTTCCATTGAGCGAACGACACCCAGACTGACGCTGGTTAAACCAACGCTGGTGCCAGTAGGAATTAGCATAATTGTACGGGACACGGGAACCTCGTTTTTTGGTTACTCTAAAGCAGTACCGCCAGCATAAGGCTGGCGGCAAGAAAGTCTTTATGCTGTTAAGCGTGCAGCATCTTGGGCAATCACCAACTCTTCATTCGTTGGGATAACCAGTGCTGGGCGGCTGTTATCGGTGGTGATGACACCTTCTTTACCGAAACGTGCCGCTAAGTTGCGCTCGTGGTCATATTCGAAACCAAGAATAGCTAATTTCTTCAATGTGATTTCACGAACTTGTGCGGAGTTTTCACCGATACCACCAGTAAAGATAATCGCATCAAGGCGTCCTTCCATCAGCGCACTGTACGCACCAACATATTTTGCTAAACGGTGGCAGAATACATCCATTGCGCGGGTTGCATTCGCTTTGGTGCCATAGTTATCTTCAACATAACGGCAGTCGCTAGTCACACCCGTTAAGCCTAGTAAGCCAGACTCTTTCGTCAGCATTTTGTTGATTTGGTCAACGCTCATGCCTAATGAATCATGTAAATGGAAAATAATCGCAGGGTCGATATCGCCGCTACGAGTACCCATTACTAAGCCTTCTAATGGAGTTAAACCCATTGATGTATCAACACATTTACCGTTTACGATTGCTGATACTGAACCACCATTACCTAAATGGCAAGTGATAACGTTCAGTTCATCAACTGGTTTGTTCAGTTTTTTCGCTGCTTCACGAGAAACATAGTAGTGGCTAGTTCCGTGTGCGCCATAACGACGAATGCTGTGCTCTGAGTATAATTCGTATGGCAGTGCATACAGATAAGCTTCTTCAGGCATTGTCTGATGGAATGCAGTATCGAATACAGCGACGTTTTTACCGATCAGGTGAGGGAAGGATTTTCTTGCTTCTTCAATACCGATCAGGTGAGCAGGGTTGTGTAAAGGTGCAAATGGGATTGCCGCTTTAATACCTGCGATGACTTCATCGTCGATCACCACAGAAGACGTGAATTTTTCGCCGCCGTGAACAATACGGTGACCGATAGACGAAATTTGAGCAGACAGTTCAGGTTTCGCCGCAAGAATAGTATTCACGATGAAATTTAATGCTTCGCTATGCGCAGCACCTGCGCCTAAAGGTGCCTCATGTTTTTCGCCGTCCATTTTCCATTTAATACGAGCTTCAGGCAAATTAAAACATTCAGCTAAACCTGATAGAAATTCATCTCCATTAGTCGGATCGATGATTGCAAATTTCAGTGAGGAGCTACCGCAGTTTAAAACCAGTACCAGCTTACTTGACATGGAAATACCTATCTTAGTTGATGTTGTGAAGCCCGTTATCAGGACACACAGACTTAGTTGAAAAATGTAAGTCGCTAGAGCCTAGCGTATTTATATCCGACCAATTCATGATTGATATCATGATATGTGCAAAAAAGAACATGGGTCGATGATTTTACAGGGTTTTCTGTAGCAAACGTTACGTAATGCTGTTAAATAACTGTGAAAAATAAGTCACGGCATCGTGTTGAAATAACGTGCAGAGCCCCAATATATCACTGTTGTTTACTTATTAAAGAGAACTATTAAGCAACATAGCCCGGTAGTCATTCTAATTGCGGTCGATTCTACTAAAACTATTTTATATTTTATATGTTTTTTTTAAAAATAGGGCGTTTGGTTGATTAAAATCATAAATACCATATAAAGTGTAGTTATAGCGGTAAGTTATGCATTCACTAGAATAGTGGGTTTCATTTAAGTTAGCTGGATTAAAGCTAAATTTGTGAAAATGAACTTAAAAACTGAGTGTGCGTTCATACTCAATTTGACGTAAGCTAGCCAAAGATTGATATTGTTTTTGTGATGGTAGTAGGAAATTTATTGATGAGCACAATGCAAAGTACCCCTCCAGGTTTTTTTAAACGATTCAGATTAGGGAATCACTATCTGAAGGTTTTTCCTATGGAAAAAAAGCTAACACCGCTGTTTCCTGAGCTACGTATCAATAAAGCGATCCGGTTTGGGATCCGCTTCATGCCGCCAATTGCAATATTTACGCTCGCTTGGCAAATCGCCTTAGGTGGGCAGTTAGGACCTGCGGTTGCCACAGCGCTATTCGCCTGTAGCTTGCCAATGCAAGGGTTATGGTGGTTAGGCAAACGTGCTGTTACGCCATTACCTGCAGGGTTATTGAGTTGGTTTTATGAAATCCGCGATAAATTTACTGAAGCGGGAATTGCAATGGCGCCTATCGAACAACAGCCGGACTATCTGGCGCTAGCCGAATTATTGAAAAAAGCATTCAAGCAGTTAGATCACACTTTTATGGAAGATATCTAACGTTATTTTTGATCCTAATTAAAGTCAGGTCTAACAACAAAGCTCTATTTAACAATAACTAATACAAAATAGTTGTTTAGATCAATAAAAATGATATTTCATCTGTGCATTATTAACATTGAATGCGAAGATGGCAGTAAATTATTTATGGAGAGCTGTGATGGAAATGACCAACGCTGAACGCTTAATTATATCCAATCAATATAAAATGATGACCATGCTAGACCCTGATAACGCAGAGCGTTACCGTCGTCTTCAAACAATAGTTGAGCGTGGATTCGGTTTGCAAATGCGCGAACTGGATAGAGATTTTGGTGAGTTGAGTGAACAAACGTGCCGTACTGTCATTGATGTGATGGAAATGTACCATGCATTGCAGGTTTCCTACGGCAACATGGAAGATAAACATGGAGTCGATGAGCGCCGTGTGCAATTTTTAGGCTTTGATGCGGCGACAGAGGCTCGTTATCTGAGCTATGTACGCTTTATGGTGAATACCGAAGGGCGTTATACGCACTTTGACAGCGGTACTCACGGTTTTAACTCTCAAACGCCAATGTGGGATAAATATTTAAGAATGCTGAAAATTTGGCAAGCTTGCCCTCGTCAATATCATCTTTCAGCGGTCGAGATTTCTCAGATTTTAAATGCGTAACCGTATTTTAGGTAAAACACAGAGCATATTTGCATTAGGTAAATAAAAGGGTTCAATGTGAAGTTAAAAGCAAAAGGTTTTTTATTCGATCTCGATGGAACATTGGCGGATTCACTCGCTGTTGTTGAGCGCTGTTGGTGTTTATTTGGCGATAGAATTGGTGAGGATAAGCAAGCAATTATCGATTATATCCATGGAAAACCTGCGATGACGACATTGCGTCATTTTTTACCTCATGCAAGCGAAGAAGAGCTACAAAGCCATTTTCGTTGGTTAGAAAAAATGGAAAGTGAAGATATGGACGGCGTTGTTGCGCTGCCAGGGGCAATAGCGCTGTTATCTTCACTGAATAAATTAGGTGCGCCTTGGGCGATTGTGACATCAGGAACAGTGCCAATCGCTCACGGACGCCGAGCCGCCGCCGGCTTGCCTGAACCTAAACATTGGGTCACTTTTGAAAAAGTCTCTAAAGGTAAACCAGACCCAGAACCTTTCCAATTAGGGGCGAAAAGCCTGTCTCTCCCAGCTGAAGACTGCATCGCTTTCGAAGATGCGCCCGCGGGTATTCATTCTGCACTAAGTGCAGGTTGCCAAGTGATTGCTGTTCATGCACCAGAAGGTATGCCTCGACGAGATGAAATCTCTGCGATTATTAGTACATTAGAGCAAATCTCCGTGACTGGACCTGACAATAACGGTTATTTTGAGCTTTTCGTATCGAAAAACACCTAATTACGATCTAATCAAAGAAATCCTCTTAAAAACATGGTTAACTAACTAAAATCTTTAGCCTGTTTTTTTTCGTCGAAAGGGGATATTTTGAACGGAGAATTGCTGTGGGTATTAACCCTACTATTGATCGCGGTTGTTCTATTTACGACCAATAAAATTCGCATGGATGTGGTTGCCTTATTAGTCATTGTTGCATTTGTATTGAGTGATACATTGACATTACAGCAGGCAACCGCGGGTTTTGCGGATCCTAACGTTTTATTGATTGCCGCTCTGTTTGTCATCGGAGATGGTCTGGTTCGTACCGGAATTGCCTACCAAATGGGGGAGTGGCTCGTCCGAGTTGCAGGCAGCAGCGAAAGTAAAATGCTTGTCTTTTTAATGATGACGGTGGCGGGACTCGGTGCATTCATGAGTTCTACTGGCGTTGTCGCCATCTTCATTCCCGTCGTGCTCAGTGTTGCTGCACGGATGAAAACATCCCCTAGTCGATTAATGATGCCATTAGGCTTTGCCGGTCTGATCAGTGGCATGATGACGTTAGTCGCTACGCCACCGAATATGGTCGTGAATAGCGAATTAGTTCGTGGAGGGCTACCCAGCTTTCAATTTTTCTCAATTACCCCGATTGGACTCCTCATTTTATTGGCGGGCATTGGTTATATGTGGCTGACTCGTCGCTGGCTAGGAAGCAATGAACCCGATAAACAACCCGTAAAATATCAGCGTAATTTCCGTGATTTGATCCGCGATTATAAACTGGCGGGGCGTGCCCGTCGGTTAGCTATTCGTAAAGGGTCTTCACTGATTGGACACACGCTTGATGAGCTTCATTTGCGTTCCCGTTACGGCGCGAACGTGGTAGGGATTGAACGCTGGCGCAAGTTTCGTCGTGTAATGGTGAGTGCAACGGGAGGGACTGAGCTACGCGAGCGCGATGTTTTGCTGATTGATATTTCAGTGACTGACGATGAGCTGCGTCAATTTTGTAGTGAACAACTTCTTGAGCCAATGATCTTACGTGGAGATTATTTTTCCGAACAATCAAGGGATGTGGGGATGGCGGAAGTGTCTATGAACCCAGACTCAGAATTATTGGGTAGAAGTTTACGAGAGATTAAATTTCGTACCCGATATGGTTTAAACGTCGTGGGGATACGCCGCGATGGAAAGGCCCTCGATGGCAAACTAGTGGATGAGCCTCTGCGCTTAGGGGATATTTTGCTGGTCATCGGTGATTGGAAATTAATTCGTATTCTATCGACCAAACCGCGTAATTTTATTGTATTGAACTTAGCCGCTGAAGTTGAGGCGGTAGCCCCAGCTGCCTCACAAGCCCCTCATGCATTATTTTGCCTTGCGCTCATGGTAGCGATGATGGTTACCAATGAAATCCCTAACTTTATTGCAGCGTTAATTGCCTGCTTATTAATGGGGAAATTTCGCTGTATTGATATGGAAAGCGCGTACAAATCGATTCACTGGCCGAGCATTATTTTAATTGTCGGGATGATGCCGTTTGCAATTGCATTACAAGAAACCGGCGGGATAGCCTTAGCGGTTGATGCATTAATGAAGGTCGCGGGAGGATTGGGTCCGCATGTAATGCTGGTATGCTTATTTATACTCTGTGCAACGATTGGGTTATTTATCTCAAATACGGCAACCGCAGTATTAATGGCTCCTATTGCGATTGCCGCAGCGCGTCAAATGGAAGTCTCGCCACTGCCATTCGCTATGGTCATTGGTATCGCGGCATCCGCCGCATTCATGACACCGGTTTCTTCTCCTGTCAATACCTTAGTGCTCGGACCTGGTGGATATAAGTTTGCCGATTTTCTAAAGATGGGAGTTCCCTTTACGATTATCGTGATGTTTATCAGTGTGGCTGTGATCCCTATTTTGTTCCCATTCTAATTAAATCAATAGCGCCTACTTTATTAAGGCGCTATTAAACTCAATAAAACTTACTACCCATGATGATAAAGATCAATTCGTAATATTTAATCCATTACCGCCTACCTGCAGAATATTGTTATTTTTATTACCGGAACATTCCTTAAAATTAACAGATAATTATGGTGAGGTAATAATGAATACTGAAATAACAAAAGAGAAAGTGGTAGTTTATGGAAATGATGGTTTTTGTACTTTCGAAAACTATTGGGGTGAAGAATTAGTTTCTGTTCGATTAGAACATTATGTTTCAGGTATGATTGATAAAACGAGACATATGTTAACAACAGTTGAATTATCAAATATTGCGGATCGAACAGAGCTAAAAAAAGTGTTTTTCATACGAACGGCTATGGGACAGCTGGATCGGTATGACTATTGGGATATGACCATGCATACTAAAAGTGGGCGAGTTTTTAGAACGAAAGATAGATTTCGTTGTTCTTATGCCTTCTATGATTCTTTAGATGCAATTATTGGTGTGAATGGTACGGCGAAAACATTATATATCGCATTTTCATCATCATCAGGATGCAAGACAGAATTGATTGAAGTTTTATAATAAATAGCTTTAATTCAGAATGAAATAAAATGGCGTATACTATTTATCATGATATATCCGATAAAATAAAGATAGATAATATTATGTGGTTCAGTTACGAGCTAGATACCGAGGATTCTTATAATCACTGGTATGTAGATATAACAACAGAAGATGGAAAACGCTATCATACAAAGAGCAAATTTTATTGCTCGATGACAAGAGCCGATGAAGGAAAAGTGATTCTTGGCATCAATGGCGAATCTGAAAATTTATACGTCCATTATCCTGTTTCAATTGAAAATAAAGCATGAATGACTCATCATGTTTTATGATAAAAATCACGAACATCTAAGTAAACGATATTGTAGATGAGTAAGTGGAAGTGTACATCAAGCTGAACAGGAC
>NZ_JAMPSW010000113.1:0-9610 GCF_028484855.1 Providencia sp. PROV033
ATTGTTTAGATTATTTTTTTTCACTTTCTTTCTCTTTTCCCTTGAGGAAACAACTGTTTAATCCATTCTTATCTTCAGCGGGCTTGAGTGCCTTTATGCTTACTTGAGGAATGTTCTTTTTTAGATAAACAGTATTGTAAACCGTATAAGTTAGTGCAGTATCAAGTGTTAGGTTATTCCCATAGCTACAATAAATTTCAATGCTTTTAATTTTATTATAATCAATCGTATTGAGTATTTCGTAATTGAAAGTTAATGATTTCATTGTGTTGTGAATGTTTTTATTTTTATTTTTATCTTTTATTTCACCACCATTATCTTCAATGCCCAATATTTTTGCTTTATGTTTATTTTCTTCCACATCCATAGCACTAGACATGACATTCGCTAAAAGAACAGCCATTAATAAAATCATGACGGAAACTGACGCGGAAAGCGCGGAGACAAAACCTAACATATCGTTACCAAACGTTAAATGAAATATTATCGCCAATGAGTGCCGTTAGATAATTTAATACTGAAATTTTCTTACTAGAAATATATATCATTACGGGTAACCCATCATGTTCCGGTTCAATGACCGAATCTTGATTTGGCGTGATTTGTACAGAATAAAAGCGCTCTTGAGTCATTCTATCTTTATCAGAAAATGAGTCGGCACTAATTTTTGACACTTTCCCATGGATTATTTTTTTAAATCCAGGAGAGTTAACGACAATTTTTACCGGTAATTCAACCGCAATAAAAGGGCGATATTTTGCATATACTTTAGCGTCGATAACCCGCGTATCTTGTTGTTTTTTTATGACCATAACTAGGTTAGAAGCTTCAACGTATGAACCTTGTTCTAACTCTTTTTCTATACTCAGAATAATGCCATCAGTGGGTGAAACAACACTGTTTGCCCTGATTTTATTTCTTAGTAATTCAATTTGACCACTATTTTCTAATTTTTCTTTTTTCAAGCGATTGAGTTGCTCTTCATTTTCTTGTATTTCACTAATTAATCGTGTTTTGTGCTTTTTTTCCAATAAAGAAATTTCACGTATTAATTTTTGAGCGGTTAATTCACCTGAATTGATCAGTGCTAATGTCCGGCTAACTTCCGTATTGTTATTCAATTTTTCAAGCTCGGGTGCTCTCGCATTATTTAAAAGCACCTCCTTTCTTTTTAGAATTTTTATTTGATTTTGAAGCTCAGTAAGCTCTTTGTTCTGCGCTAAATATTGTGCTTGTAAGTTATTGGTTTCCACGATTAAAAGCATATGCTCAGATAACTCTTTATACGCGCTGAGGGTCTTGCTTCTGTCATTTTTTGCCGTAGACTGAAATTCATCTTCATTATTGATTAGACCATTAATAAGCCCATTTAATAACTTTTTGTTCTCCTCTAAATCATCAATGCGTTCATTAGCAAAATTGACTAAGTTAGACAGCGTTTTTTCTTGATGAAAAACATCTAAGTTTGTATAAGAAAATAGAATTTGATTTTTTTCTATATGGTCACCGGTTTTAATCTTAAATTGGTTGATAAATCCTGATGCTGGACTGATTATCTCTAGCTTGTTAGATAAGCCTGAAATGACGCCATCACCTGGGGATGAAACATCAATTTCAGCAAGAAAAATATATCCCCAAAAAATGATGGTAAGGGCAAAGACAATTTTTATCTTTTTAGGAATTTTTTTCAGATAGTTAAGATGGATTTTCAATTTCAGCGAGCTTCCCTGTTAATTGGATGTATTCCATTTTATTTTTCATATCGGCGATCATTGATTCAGTGATTCTTCTTTCAATGGTCAACATGTCAAATAAAGTGTTAACCATTTCATAGAATGAAGATTGAGAGATATCATACTCACGTTCTTGACTTTTTATCATAGAAGATAATGTATCTCTCTGATTTTTTAAGTTATTTATCTCAATTTCATTCGACGTCGCAATGATGTTTAAATTTTTGACTTTGGCTGTCATTTCACTGTGTTTATAATCGACTTTCCCCTTTGCGGCCTCATAGAGTTTCAATTGGGATAACTCATTCAATTTTTTATCAATATCAAAAATATTTAACTTTAGCTCGACGCCGACATATGATTCGCTATGGTTTCTACTTTGATTTAAATATCGTTCTTCAGCTATTAAATTCACATTAAAAAAAGGATCTTGCTGTTGAGCGTTTTCCTTGATTACATTTGCTTGTATTTTCAATATATTATATTCAATGTTATTTTGAATACTTCGGTCATTTTGAATTTTAATGTTATGTATATTTTTAATAAAATTTTTGGGTAAGCTAACGCCATTGACTGGATAATCTAATCCGGAAATGAGTTCAATATTGGATTTATATTGCATTATCTCTTTTTCAATATTTTTTTGCTCAATATCTATGCGTTGCATTAGTAGCATTGCTTGCTCTAAGTCACTGGATTTAGCAACACCATTTTTGTAACGACGATCAATTAAATCAAAAATTTCTTTTGAGTTTTTGTTTAAATTAGCCGTTTTTTTAGTTAATTCGTTAAGAAAGTAAATGCTAAGAAGATTATTTGTAATCGATGCATATAAATCGTCTTTCTCTTTATTTAAATTCAATTGTGAAACTTTTAGTTTCAGCTCTTTTTCATTAAATCGATGATTTAACGCACTATCATAAATAAGAGATGTTGCCGTCAAGCTACTGTTTACATTAGCATCGCCATGTTTCAACTTACTTGTCGCACTCACTTTAGGTAAATAAAAGTAATCGGTCTGCTTTGCTTTATACCCTTCAGATTCTAGTTCTAACATTTTTATTTTAATAGGATTAGAATTATCTAGTACTCGATTCATAAATGATTCGAAACCATCTTCTTTTTTATTCGCTAAACAGGTGTTGATTAAAATCAATCCAAGTGATAAACCTAAGATAATATAAGATATACGCATATAACTATTCCACTGATAATAATGATATTAATTCTTTCTTGCTTTCTAAGGCTTTGGATTTTATCCATTGAATAGAATTTTTTACTTCTAAAATTTCTTTCTCTATTTTTTCATTATTCAACAGTCTGCTTTTTTTCTCTTCTAATAAATGCATGTCATATTTTATATACCAATCATTTTGTGCATCTTTCATCGTAACCAATGTTTGTAAGTTCGCTGTTGTTATTTTTGTTAGTTCTTTGAGTGTATTAGAAATTTCTGTCGCTAATTGGTTATCTTCTGAGACTGATACGAACTTTTGGGCAATGCCTACATTTACGGCTTGCAGAGCAAACAGGGTTTTATGAATGTCATTGAGTTCTTCAAAATTAGGCTGTGAATTTTTGCTTTGACCTTTAATGTAAAAGAATTGGAAGAAATTTAAGCTAACTAACAGTAAAACAGAAATTGAGACACCTAAAATAGAGGTCAAAAAGGCAAATGACATAGAGTCTAAAGCCATGGAAATTGATGAAATCATCGCATTCATTTTTTCTGCTACATCACCTTCTCCAGCAAGAGATGCCGATATTGCCGTTATCATTCCAGTTAAACCAATAAATGTTCCGACTAAACCTAAGGATACGGTTACCGAGGCTGATAATTTTGTTTGGTTAGCGAGAAAAATATAATTTTTTTGTGATTTATTTTTAAGGATCTTGTGGCATAAGAAAATAGCCAATGGATAAATATAAATACCAATCATGGTATAGCTTATTTCAGGAGCAAGTAGGATACATTGCTGTATCATGTCTTTTATTCCAGTGATTAGCCAGCATGCAAGAAAGGTAATAAGGTAAAGAAATAGTCCGATATAGTACATTTATTTGTATTCCCAATAGATACATGAATTCCATCCTGGGCAAATTTCATTCGTTCTTTTTTTTAGAATGACTTTTTTATTGCGACCAAGATTTTTAATGATTGATGCTACATAAAGTAAGTTATAGGTGTTTTTTTCTTGACTGTTCTTGATGTTTTTATCTATATAACCATGTAAAATGATGCTGTTTTTATCATTCTCATTGAATTCTTTTGCTAATAAATCGATCTTTTCATCAGAAAGGTTTATTCCGCCTTTGAAATAAAGAACTCGGTTTGATATATCGATCTCTACATGTTCAAACTTCAACTCCCCATAATTAATATACGTGCTTGCAGTTTTTAAACCACTGAAAATAAATACCATTGACACTAAGATAATAATACAAAGTGTTCCGCTTAATCCATCCACCATAGGTGCTAGCTCTTCATCTGAGCCATCATAGTCTTCTTCCATTTTTTGTTTTCTTTAAAATAAATTCATGTCAGGTATTATAATTATAATTAATCTTGATACATCTGGTTTTAAGTTCATAAATATAGGTTATGAGTTCACGATATGCTTTTCATGATTTAATTAGATTTAAAATAGATATAATGCGATTTATGAAAATTGCTAATTGGCATCTAATTAATCACATTAATATCTTTTAAATGGCTAGCTCAATGAATTCAAATAACATAAATACGATTCAAGTAAAAAACTTTAAGGTTCAAGGATTAGACCTTATTATTACAACCCCCGATGGAAAAACAGAAATATTAAAAAATGGTTTATCAGATGTCATTTTAGGTGATGTCGTTTTATCCACAGAGCAGGGGGTTGTGCTTACCCAAGATGAGATTTTGTCATCAATATCGATGAATGTGGGAGCCGATGCTGTTTATATTAAGGAACAATTTGTCAGCGACACGGTGGAGGTCGACGCGGTAGAACAAAAAAAACAGAACAATGAAGAAGGCGATGCCGAGCAGCGATTTGAAGAGACACTTGCCGAATTACAACAAAAAAATAAGGCTCTCTCTGAAACTGTTCGCACGTTGGAATCGTCAAATGAAGAAAAAAAAGAGCAATTAAGTTCATCGTTAACAAAATTAAATCAAGCAAAAAATGAATTAAATCAAAAAACTAAAGCTGAAGATACTAAAATAGATATCACAAAAAATGATTTGTCCTCTCCAGCCTCTTCAACCATTCCTTCACCGTCAACACCATCATCAACACCATCATCCGTCAATAAGGCTAAGGATGTGGTTATGCCTTTAAAAACCAATATTTTTATTCAAGGTCGGCTCGATGACACAACGAATTCTGATATTTCGAGCGTTCAGATAACCAAAGTAAATACCCCGACGTTTATTGGGAAAGTGTCACTTGATGCAACGGCATATCTAGAAATTGCAGGCAAAAAATATCCGATTAACGCAGATCAAGAAGGGAATTGGTCGTTATCAATCAATACGGCATTACCCGATGATGCTTATGAGTATCAGTTAGTGGCATCTCGTGCTGACGATAAGCCTGTGATTGTGGAAGGAAATATAATCATTGATACCACGCTACCTGAGGTGACTGTTCATTTAGCAAGCTATTCAGATAGTGGGGTGGATAATGATGCTATCACTCATCAAACACTGCCCACATTCATGGGGAAAACTGAGCCCAAGAGTGTGATTACATTAGTGATCGCCGGACAACATTTATCTACAGCCGCGAACGAGCAGGGGGAATGGCGGATTACGGTAGCGCAAGCATTGCCTGAAGGCGAGTTAACCTATCAAGTGACTGCGGTAGATAAAGCCGATAACAGCCAAACAATCCATGGCGTGGTTACGATCAAAACGACGTTACCAGATGCCACAACATATTTAGAAAATACGGATAATTTTATCACTAATAAGGCTATGCCTGTGCTGTTAGGGCAAACAGACGCACAAGCCGTTGTCACCATTAATCTTGCTGGGCAAATTTATACGACAAAAGCGGATGATCAAGGTCATTGGTCATTTGCGGTGCCTGAAGCATTACATGATGGGTACCATTTATTCTTGGTTACGGTAACGGATATTGCCGGCAATCAAGCTTCATTCACTGAAAACATGCATATTGATACTGCGCCCCCTTCTAGCCATGCAACGCTCAGTACTGATACAGATAGTGGGCTAATAGGCGATCAGCTAACGAATCATACGAAACCGACTCTAATAGGAAAAACCAAGCCTCATGCAACGGTAACAATTCACTTTGAAAATCAAGATTATCCAGTAACCGCAGATACCGCAGGTGAGTGGACATGGTCGATACCACAGGTATTAGCCAATGGTATTTATGATTATCAGATTACAGTTAACGATCTGGCGGGAAATACATCGACAGATAAAGGATCATTGACCGTTGATACCCAAGTTGAGTTAACGGCGAAGCTAGATACGACGAGCCAAAGTGAACATGCGGTTGATGGCATAACAACAAATTTAATCCGCCCCCAAATCAGCGGCACCTCTGAACCAAAAAGTAAAATAACGGCTGAATTTAAAGGAACCACAAAAACAGCCTATACCGATGAAAATGGACATTGGTCCTTGACCTTTGACACCAACGCAGCTGTCGGGAAAGAGAATAATTATCGGATTATTGCTGAGGATCTTGCCGGAAATAAAACGACAATCGAACAACAGTTTACCTTCGTTCCACTAGGAAACGGTGCATCAGAAGCGCCACTTCCTACATTATCAGTGATGTTAGATGAACGTAGTGATAGTGGCGTAAAAGAAGATTACATTACGAACATTAACATCTTGAGTTTTAAAGGGCTGGCGACTAAAGGGGCGAAAGTCAGTTTTGATATTGGAGGGAAAAGGTATGAAACCACAGCCGACCACACTACTGGAAAGTGGGAAATCAAGACCGAAACACTACAGGATGGAAATAATCGCTATATCGTGACCGCAACCCATCCTATCAATGGGAGAAGCTTGGATGTACAAGGCAGTGTTTTCATTGACTCGATGCTGCCAATATCAACGATTGAGCTCACTTCAGAAACTGACACTGGCACGAAAGGTAATTTCATTACGAGCCACCATAAACCCGTCTTTACTGGACAAGGTGAAGTGGGCTGCCAAGTCACACTGACATTGAATAATGAAACCATAAAAACCACAACGGATAAGCATGGTCAATGGTCACTACAGCTATCCAAAGAATTGCCAAAGGATTTTATTGGAAATTATCAAATCATTATCACGGATGCCGCAGGGAATGTTTATGAAAAAACATCACAATTAGTGATTGAAAGCCACGCGCCTTATTTATCAGAGATTAGCTTAGACGTACCTTGGAAAGCGGGTAAGTTTGATGGTGCGAAATCAACCAATGACTTAACCCCCGATTTCTCAGGTGAAGCCTCTCCAAACTCAACGCTAAAATTTGAATTCGAACGGGTACACGGCGGAAAGAGCCATAAGTTTTCCTTTCCAATCACTAACATTGATGAGAAAGGTCATTGGACTTTTAGTATTCCAGAAGGAACCCTCGTGAAGGACTCAGGCTACCTTCTCAACAATATTACCGTCATTGCAACATCGCCAGCAGGTCACGTTTCACAAAAAGTATTTGATAAGGTGGGTATGCAGGTTAAAGACAGCGTGTTGCATGTTACTAGCCAAGTTGCTGCCATATCGAGTTCCACTGGCATGGATGATAACTATCTCAGTGTCTCTCGCTCCCCTAAATTAAAAGGAACAATTTCGGGAAGTGCTGACCGCGATGAACTAAGAGGCGTGATTAAAATAGCGGGTAAAAGTTATGGATTAACACTGTCAAATGGGCGTAAAAATTGGGAGGTGCAGCTACCTGATACACTTCAATTACCAAAAGGGGATACTCCATTTACCCTTGAATTTACTGATGTTTACGGTTCCACTCGAACGTATTCTTCTTATGTTACGGTATCAGACTTTAAAATTTGGTTAGACCCGGATACTGATACTGGTACTACCGGTAATCATTACACGAGCCATCAAAAACCCGCTTATAAAGGTAAAGTTGAGCCAGGGGCAATGCTGTACGCAAAAATAGATGGGAAATCTTATCCTGTTGATATGAATGCTAATGGCGAATGGCGCTTTGAAGTCCCGATTCATGGTGAAGGTGCTTATCCTGTGGCGTTTATGGAAGAGAACAGTGGGTTAACCATTGGGCAGGTCACGCTAAATATCTTAACAACAGCACCGAAATTCGATGATTTTTATATAAAATCCAGTGAATTACATAGTGGCACGAAGGTTGCCAATAACAGTAATGCCGGATTGCGTATTACGTACACGGGTAATATTGATTATTACATGATCGAAGTGAATGGAAAAATTTATAAACATACGACAAAGCTAAAAGAATTTAATGGTAAAGAGACCATGATTGGGGAAAGTATCCGTTTACCGAATGGTATCTATCCCGCGAAAATTACGGCTTTTGATATGGCAGGAAATAAGACGGAACATGAATTAGAACTGAAAGTGCTCAGTGGTGCAGAGCGAGATATTCCGCCTAAGGTTGAATTTGAACTCAATGGAAAACAGTTCACCTCCGCAGAAAACAGTAAGCTAATGTTTAATAGCGATGCTCTCAGCTTGACGGGGAAAACGACATCTGCCAGTCACATTGAAATCAAAGACGCCAATGGAAAAGTGATTGGTTCAACTCAAGCAGATAATGGCGGTAACTGGCGTATTTCACTGCCTAAAACAAGTATTCCGTTTAATCTTAAACAAGATGAAGAAATTAAATTCACGGTGACAGCACAAGACCTCATCGGTCGAGAAACTCACCTGAACTTCAATTTGGTTTACGATATCCAACCCCCAGAGATAACGGCTGAATTAGAAGACGTTTTATCTTTAGGTCATCAAACGAATGATAATACACCGACCTTGAGTGGACAAACGAAAGCGAATGCCACTGTGACGATCATCATCGATGGGAAAACATACCAAGTGACCGCTGATACAGCCGGTCATTGGTTATTTGCATTGCCGGATAAGAATGCGTTGACAGATGGTCATTACGATTACCAGATAACAGCGACTGATGTTTTAGGACAGGTGAGTACACAAAGTCTCAGCGGCAGTGTTCAGATCAAAACAGCACCTTTAGTTGAAGTTGGGTTGGATAGTGACTCGGACTCCGGAGTGCAAAATGACAATATTACCAATACTCAGAAACCCAAATTAAGAGGGATGACTGAGCCAAATGCGGATGTGCGGGTAATTTTTGATAACCAATTGGCTCAACCCTACCAAACAAAATCAGACCAAAATGGTCATTGGTTTATCGAGGTTACTTCCGAACTGGCAGAGGGGCATCATGACTATATTGTTACAGTGAATGACGTTAAGCAAGGTATCCGTGGTGAGATGGCTGGTGAGTTCACAATTGATTTAACGGCACCAACTGAGCTGACGGCAGGTGTTTGGCATGAATCAGAACAAGTCATTAAAAATACGGTATTAACAAACTCTGCGACACCCACTTTTAAAGGTCAAAGCGAACCTTTTGCATTGGTAATATTAAGTATTAGCAAGGTAGGATCTCACACGATAGATATAAGCCAAACCGTAAGAACGGATGAGAATGGTAGCTGGGTTTTGACACTACCTATTTCTAGCGCATTAGAGGATGGACAATATGTTTATCGTGTAGCAGTGGAGGATAGCGCGGGTAATTTAGGGGAAGCGAATACCGAACAAACTGGTGTTATCACCGTTGATACCCAAGCACCGACTTTAGCGGAAGACACGCCACTGACACTCACTAATCTGG
>NZ_JAMPSW010000114.1:0-9592 GCF_028484855.1 Providencia sp. PROV033
TTATGAATTAGTCTGTATTTAATTTTTTATATTTAATTTTTTATATTTAATTGGTAGAAATAGAAATGCATTTACTGTAGCACAAGTAATAGTGAAGACTGATATAAAGATAGCGTAATAATAAAGGAATGAAGTAAATTCAAAAGCGGAAATTGAGCGTAAATTTATATTTCCGTTTGACATGTTATAGTTTAAGAAGTAATTAATATATGTAATAATAAAAGCAATTAAAATTATACTAAAATAACCAAATATGGTTGTAACTATCCCTTTATTATATAGTTTAAAATGTTCTTTTTTATTTCTATAGAATTCCATACAATCAAATAGTATGGAATGGAAAAAAAAGGTGCCGTTTTACAGTATAAAGCGGATAGATAGCTTTCATTTCGATAATAATCTGAGTAAATTACAGGTATCTCACCTATCCAATTACTAATGTTTATTATTACTATATTGGGTATCATGTGTAACCATATAGTTGAAAGAGGAATACCCCCCAGCAAAATGGTAATAATAAAAACTAAGCTTGAATTGATCTTGAAAGACATTTTAGAATTCCCACTTCACATGATGGTGATAATAATATTCATTTCTATTGTCATGTAAAGATTTATTACTTCCTACTGTGTAGAGAAATACAAATTTCATTTGAGATGAAAAAAGAATATGAGAAACAGTAAAGACTCTAAATAATACGTTTTTACTTTTAATAATAAATCAAATGGATAGGTAAAATAGAGGCCAAAGCTCGTTAATGCCGTATGCTGTGATATGCAGTGAGACAGAAAAGAAGTGAGAGTAGTGAGAAAATAAAAGGTCAAAACATCCCGTTAAAAATAATGCCGCTCAATTCAAGTGATCGGCATTAAACTGATGGTTCTTTTTTCAAGTCTTAATCAAACTTCAAGTAATATCAATCAATCGCAGCAACGATTTTGATCTCAACTTTATATTCTGGCTTCATTAATGCGGCTTGAACAGTGCAACGGACTGGTGCGCTGCCTGCGACAACCCAGGCATCCCATGCTTGGTTCATGCCAGCAAAATCTGCTTTATCTGCAAGGAAGATAGTCGCATCTAAAATTTTGCTTTTATCTGAACCGACTCGACCTAACATGACATCAATGGCAGCCAATGCATCCGCGGTTTGAATGATAATGTCGCCATCCAATTTTTCTGGGACGCTAGTATAGTAGACCACGTTGTTATGGATAACTGCTTCAGACCAACGGGTATCTGGGTCAATGCGTTCAATAGTCATAATTGTTCCTTATTATCAGTGCTGACCAAGGATATCAGTTTGCTACTATGATGAAAATCAGTTCGTTAATGAAACGATAATTAGCTCAGCAGCCATCTTGAACTCATGGTAAAGTGTGCCCATCAACAGTAAGCAATATAGGTTTGTAGTGTCTAACGACTTTTCAGCAGATGGCTTTCTAGCAAAAACAATTCCTGGATTCCAACCTCGAGAGGCGCAGGTCACCATGTCTGACGCCGTGGCTCAGTCTATCGAACAGCAACATGTGCTGGTGGCTGAGGCGGGGACAGGAACAGGGAAAACTTACGCTTATCTCGTCCCTGCATTGCGTAGCGGCAAAAAAGTGATTGTTTCTACGGGCTCGAAGGCACTTCAGGATCAACTCTACCATCGTGACCTACCTACGATCATCAATGCGATGAATTACACGGGTAAAACGGCGCTGCTGAAAGGACGCTCAAATTACCTGTGCCTTGAACGGTTGGATCAGCAATCTCTTGGTGGAGGAAGCCTCGAACCTGAAATTCTGGCGGCGGTAGTCAGATTACGCAGTTGGTCCATCGAATCGGAGTTAGGGGATACCAGCACCTGCCATGATATTGCTGAAGATAGTGCGGTTTGGCCATTGGTCACCAGCACGAATGACAACTGTTTAGGTAGTGATTGTCCGCGTTATCAAGAGTGTTTTGTGCTTAAAGCTCGTCGTAAGGCGCTTGATGCGGATGTAGTGGTGGTCAATCATCACTTATTTATGGCAGATCGGGTTGTGAAGGATACTGGTTTTGGAGAGTTAATTCCTCAAGCGGATGTGATGATCTTTGATGAGGCCCACCAAATTCCAGATATTGCGAGTCAGTATTTTGGTCAGCAGCTGAGTAGCCGCCAATTATTAGATTTGGCTCGTGATATGATCATGACTTATCGTACGGAGCTAAAAGATCAAGCCCAACTGCAAAAAAGCGCAGATAGGCTAACCCAAAGTACACTGGATTTTCGCCTTAATTTAGGGGAAAACAGTTTTCGCGGTAATTTACGTGAATTACTGAAGTTATCTGAAGTACAGCGTGCACTAACGTTGCTCGATGATGCGCTTGAACTCTGCTATGAGGTGATCAAAACATCATTAGGTCGCTCTCAAAGTTTAGACTCTATTTTTGAGCGGGTGACCATTTACCGTAACCGTTTAAGTCGCCTAAAAGAGGTGACTATACCAGGCTATAGCTATTGGTTTGAAAGTTATGGGCGTCATTTTTTATTGGCGTTAACCCCACTTACTGTTGCGGATAAATTCAGTGAAATGATAGCCAGTACCTCGGCAAGTTGGGTATTCACATCGGCGACATTGTCCGTGAATGAAAAGTTAAGCCATTTTACAGACAGGCTCGGTCTTAGTGACGCGAAAACATTGTTGCTTGCTAGCCCCTTTGATTATGAACGCCAAACCTTACTGTGTGTCCCGCGATTTTTACCTGAACCTAATCAACGGGGAAGTGCACAGAAATTGGCGAATATGCTGCGTCCACTGATCGAAAAAAACCAAGGTCGTTGTTTCTTCTTATGCACTTCACATTTGATGATGCGAGAACTTGCAGAAGAATTTAAAGCATCGCTTACGCTGCCTGTCCTTATGCAAGGTGAAAGCAGCAAAAATAAGCTGTTAGCTCAGTTTATTGCCGCGGGGAATGCGGTTTTAGTGGCAACGAGTAGTTTTTGGGAAGGGGTGGATGTCCGAGGGGATGAACTGACATGTGTGATCATTGATAAACTGCCCTTCACGGCTCCTGATGATCCGTTATTACGCGCACGAATTGAAGATTGTGAGCTCCGTGGTGGGGACCCATTTGCTGATGTGCAGTTACCTGATGCCGTGATCACCTTGAAGCAAGGCGTTGGACGCTTAATCCGTGATACGAAAGACTATGGAGTGATTGTAATCTGTGATAATCGCTTAGTGACTCGACCTTATGGCGAAGTGTTTTTACGTAGCTTACCACCATCACCACGCACTCGTAGCCTGAATAAAGCGATTGATTTTTTGGCGCAAAAGCGTTCCGAGTCAATGGAAAAACACTAATTTAGTGCAATCTCGTGGGTGGTTTATGTTAAGATACCGCCCATCTTTCAGGTTGCCGTCATAAGGCGACAACAAAAAACCTAATATTTGCCGGAGTTTAGGCATGTCGAGTCGTATTCTAGCTGTTGATACAGCCACTGAAGCTTGTTCTGTTGCACTTTTGTGTGACGGTGAAATTATTTCGCGTTTTGCGATTTCTCCTCGTGAACATACCCAGAAAGTACTTCCTATGGTTGAAGAAGTATTAGTGCAAGCGGGTATTACGTTAAATCAATTAGATGCATTAGCATTTGGGCGCGGACCCGGTAGTTTTACTGGCGTGCGGATTGGCGTGGGGATCGCACAAGGGTTAGCGCTTGGCGCTGATTTACCTATGATCGGCATTTCTTCATTAATGACACTGGCACAAGGTGCATATCGCACAACAGATTGCTCACGTGTTCTGGTCGCGATTGATGCTCGAATGTCAGAAATCTACTGCGCACAATATCAACGTGATGAGCAAGGTTTTTGGTTAGGTGAAGAGACTGAAGCTGTCATGCTTCCAGCAGATTTCAAAGCTAAACTCTCAGAGTTACAAGGACAATGGTGCTACGCCGGTACTGGTTGGGGTGCTTATCCTGAATTGTTACAAGGTTCGACCATAAGTGATAGCCTGATTACTCTGCCAGCTGCGCAAGATATGTTGCCAATAGCAGAACAGTTATGGATAGCGGGTAAAATAACTGCGGTAGAGAATGTTGAGCCAACTTACCTGCGTAATGAAGTCACTTGGAAAAAATTACCCGGTCGCGAATAAAAATAAAAACCATTTTTGTAGAATGAAAATAAATAGCTATTAGGTTAATACTAGATAGCTATTTTTTTACCTAAGACATAAAATTGGCTTTTAATTGAGCTATCATTGAACAAATGAGTACTAATAACAATTGAATTGAACATATAATGTGGTGAGGTTTTTGGGCTGTATTAATACTTATTATCTCAGTTTATAATGATGGCTAATTGGAGGTGGAAAATGAAAATTCAATTTAGCTACCGCTCAGCAATGAAAACGCTGTTACTTGCGGGCATATTAGCGCTGGCTGGTTGTGTATCGATCCCTCAATCGATCAAAGGTTCGGTGCCTAATCCTGCAGAAAATCTTAAATCGGTACAAAATGCACCGGAAATGTTTATCGGTCAAGAAGCGCGTTTTGGCGGCAAGGTTATTTCTGTTTTAAATGAACCGAAAAGAACGCGAATTGAAATAGCGGTCATGACGTTAAATAAATACGATGCTGCGCCGGAATTAAATTCCGCATCTCTTGGTCGTATCTATGCCTATATCAATGGGTTCGTTGAACCAAATGATTTTAGAAACCGCTATGTGACTGTTGTAGGTAATATTACCGGAGAGCAAGCTGGAAAAATTGGTGAAGTTCCTTATCAATACGTGACGATGAATGTGACTGGCTTTCAACGTTGGAGTATTGCTCAAAGTGTGATGATCCCACCGCCTGCGGGACCATGGGGTTATGGTTATTATGGTTCTCCATATTACTATAATCATCCTTGGGGATGGGGCTATGGATATCCAGTAGGACCTGCTCAGGTGCAAACCTATTTAACGGAAGATTAAAGAGTAATCTATATTATTATTCTGCTAAAAATCCTAGTTAATCTAGGATTTTTTTTACAAAAAAACGAAATGGCAGTGGACGATTAATCGCTTAACTCTCCAAAAATTTCTCACAACGGTGTATAATTACGGGATATAAACAGAGTAAAACTCTGATGAATTAATCTTAAGTTGAATAGGGCGGCATAGACCGCCTTATTTTTATCTCGAAGGAATGAAATTTATTTAGTGATATAGCTCTCAACCTTAGCATTGTTTAATTTTCAAACTGGTACAATGAGTTAATAATTTGTTAAAGGGCTGTGTAAAATAATAACTCACTAAATTCAGGAGTAACATTTTGGAAAAAATCTGGCTAAAAAATTATCCTGCTGATGTACCTGAAGAAATAAATCCTGATGACTTCGCGTCATTAGCAGAGTTACTTGAAAATGCCGTTGCTCAATATGCGGATCAACCTGCGTTCATTAACATGGGCGCTGTGATGACGTATCGTAAGCTTGAAGAGAGAAGCCGAGCATTTGCCGCATACCTACAAAATGGATTGGGTCTTAAAAAAGGGGATCGTGTTGCCTTAATGATGCCAAATTTACTGCAATATCCTATTGCACTGTTTGGTATCTTGCGTGCGGGTATGGTCGTGGTGAATGTCAATCCACTGTACACCCCGCGAGAGCTAGAGCATCAACTTAATGACAGTGGAACGACAGCGATTGTTATCGTCTCTAACTTTGCGCATACCCTAGAGAAAATCGTATTTAATACAAAGGTTAAACACGTCATTTTAACTCGCCTTGGTGACCAACTTCCCCGTCCGAAAGCCACCATCGTGGATTTCGTCGTGAAATACATCAAGCGCTTAGTGCCGAAATACAATCTGCCTGATGCAATTTCGTTTCGCCGTGCGATGCATCAGGGCTATCGGATGCAGTATATCAAGCCGAATATCAAGGGTGATGATTTGGCATTTTTGCAATATACCGGTGGAACGACTGGGGTGGCAAAAGGTGCAATGTTAACTCATCGCAATATGTTGGCAAATATTGCGCAGGCCAGAGCAGCATATGGTCCAGTTTTACATTTTGGTCATGAATATGTGGTTACAGCTCTACCGCTTTATCATGTATTTGCACTTACGGTAAATTGCTTATTATTTATTAATGTCGGTGGTGTGAACTTACTGATTACCAATCCGCGAGATGTTCCGGATACGGTTAAACAGTTAGCTAAATATCCATTTACAGCGATCACGGGCGTTAACACATTATTCAATGCGTGGTTGCAAAATCCCGATTTTCAAAAGTTGGATTTCTCGCGCTTGCGGCTGTCCGTTGGCGGAGGAATGCCTGTCCATAAAGCCGTCGCACAGAAATGGCAAGCGCTGACAGGGCGGCATTTACTAGAAGGCTATGGCTTAACTGAGTGTTCACCATTAGTTTCAGGTAACCCATATAATTTAACAGCTTATAGTGGTAGTATCGGAATACCCGTTCCATCAACAGATGTGAAATTTTTAGACGATGATGGGCATGAAGTTCCCCGTGGTACGGCGGGTGAAATGTGGGTAAAAGGTCCACAAGTAATGAAAGGGTATTGGAATCGTCCTGATGCAACGAGCGAAGCCATTGTGGATGGCTGGTTAGCTACCGGTGATATCGCTGAAATAGACGATGAAGGCTATATTCGTATTGTTGATCGTAAGAAAGATATGATTATTGTCTCTGGTTTTAACGTCTATCCAAATGAAATTGAAGATGTGATTTCCATGCACCCTGATGTGGTTGAATGTGCGGCCATTGGTGTGCCAAGCGAAAGCACTGGAGAAGCAGTAAAAGTCTTCGTGGTTACTAAAAATTCTTCATTGACCGCTGCAGATCTTAAAACATTTTGCCGTCGTTCGTTAACCGCTTATAAAGTACCGAAAATTTTTGAGTTTCGTGATGAGCTACCAAAATCTAACGTAGGGAAAATCCTACGAAAAGAGTTAAGAGCCGAAGAGCAGCAAGCACGAGAAAAATCACCGTCATAATGAATTATTGAGTGGTGAATTAACAAAAGCAATGTGTAACGCCGGTTTTTACCGGCGTTACTGTGTCCGTCAGATACACTTAACTAAATTATAATAAAGAGAAACTTGTTTTGAATTACCGTTTAGTCACAACAGATAGCGAATTAGCCAAAGTCTGCCAAGAGGCCAGCGATGCACCGTGGTTAGCATTAGATACTGAGTTTGTTCGCACTAGAACCTATTACCCTCAACTGGGGTTATTGCAGTTGTATGATGGAAAACAGGTTTCATTGATTGATCCGCTTTTAATGACGGACTTTAGCCCATTTAAGGCACTGTTAACCAACCCAAACCAATTAAAATTTCTACATGCAGGCAGTGAAGACTTAGAAGTTTTTATGCATGATTTTGGTTGTGTGCCTGAGCCAATGATAGATACTCAAGTGCTTGCCGCGTTCTTGGGTTATCCAATTTCTTGTGGTTTTGCGACGTTAGTTGCAGAACATTTGGGTGTCGAGCTAGATAAAAGCGAATCACGAACAGATTGGCTTGCTCGACCTTTAAGTGAGAAACAGTGTGATTATGCGACTGCAGATGTCCTTTATTTGCTGCCACTCGCGAAAATTTTGATGGAAAAAGTGTCAGAAGAAGGTTTATTAGCGGACGCACAAGATGAATGTCAGCGTATCGTTGCGCGTCGTCAAAAAACAGTCAAACCAGAAAAAGCTTATTTAAGCATCACTAATGCATGGCAGCTACGTGATGAGCAACTTGCCTGTTTGCAATTACTGGCAGCATGGCGTCTTGACCAAGCGAAAGCACGGGATATGGCAATAAACTTCGTCATTAAAGAAGAAAATTTATGGAAGGTCGCTCGCTACTTACCAAGTTCATTAGGTGAGCTGGACGCATTAGGTTTATCAGGGCAGGAAATTCGTTGTCACGGTCGGCGTTTATTAAGTATTGTTGAGGACGCGAAAAAACTCGATGAAAGCCAATATCCTGCACCTGTGGCTAATATCACAGAGCAAAGCCAGTACAAAAGTATCTTTAAAGAAATAAAAGCTGTGGTGAAAGAGATCGCTGAGAATGAAAAATTCAACCCTGAATTACTGGCATCTCGCCGTCAAATAAACCAATTACTAGCAGTGCATTGGGGATTAAAAGAGAAATCATGTCAGCCTGAACTGCTTGCAGGTTGGCGTGGACGATTATTGGAAGGACCCTTAACTCGATTACTTAGCCAAGCGTAATCCGCGATAAAGGCACAAAATAGCGATAATTTTGTGCCTTTATGTGATTTTCAAGGCACTTTTTTTCTTGGGTATTTTGTTATTCTTATCAGTAAGTTTTATTCTCATTCCGACAATCCTAAATATTTATTCCTCTTTAAATAATGAAGATTATTATTTAACACTAATCTAAAAATAATCCCATCCATTGAGATTAATATCATTATTTAATGCCGTTCAATTCTGTAATTACTCTTAAAAAATAGCAAAGATAAATAAAGATCGAACTTAAAATCGCTCATTACAGGGATGATTAACATTTATAGGGGGAGAGTTATTTTATAGTTTATTGAAAAATAAAAAGAAAAAACACCATTCTAATGTAATGATTTTTCATTGAATTATAAAATCTTTATTTGTAAATAAAACGCATTCTCATAAAATCATTTTCAGTTTGTGGGTCCACAAATATGTCCAAGAGAAAAGAGTAAAAAGCATCACTCCTTTTAATTTTTTACTAATTGAATAAGGAAATCACTATGAATACAAGTACTAAAGCGACGTTAATTGCTATTTTGGCAGGTATGTCTACCTACGCGAGTGCGATAACGGAATCTGCACAGAGCCAAACGTATGAGACAGAAAGATCAAATGTAACGGTAGGTGAAACTCAAGCTTCTCATGGACCCCATGGGGGGAGTATAGGCTCACCGGGTATTGGTCATCGTTATAAAGGCGAAGGAAAAAGAATATCATTTTCGAGCTTAGCGAGAATTGTGATGTTTCCAAAAGAGGGCAATGTTTATGTTGTTCCTGCAACACCAAACGGTAATGTCGATATGGGGAAATTCCAGTTCTCTAAAATCGCAGATGCCGAAGTTTATTATGGGGATTGGTCACAAACTGGAACAGAAGACGATGCTAAGCACACTGCATTCTTCTCTGGCCAAGATGCGACAACAGCTGTGCCAACCGAAGGTAAAGTTACTTACACCATAGCGGGAATTAACCAATATGATGGTGAGAAGAAGCTTCCAGGTAGTTTTGAGGCGAACTTTGGTGATAAGGACTATGTTGGTTCATTACAAGGAACTGCACACCAGTATGATTTTAAAGGGCAAATAATGGATGGTGGATCGTTTTCTGGAGATGCCATTGTTAAAAATCTCGAAAATACTCAGCAGAATACAGGTTTGAGTTATGGGCGCTTCTTTGGTGAGAATGCGGAACATGTTGGTGGTGTGTTGGTATTTAATGATAATCACAAACATGATACCGCTTTTGGTGGCAGCCAGAACCAAGAGTAATCTCTATTTCGCAATATAGCTGCTATCAGGTAGGCAAAAGTTATTTTGCCTACCTGTATTTTTGTGGAAAAAGGAAAAGGAAGGCC
>NZ_JAMPSW010000115.1:0-9471 GCF_028484855.1 Providencia sp. PROV033
AAACATACACTATCCGAACCAATAAACTCTTCGCCGATAATAAAAGCTTGTGCTAAACCTTCCGGTTTTGGTTGTATTGCATATTGTAATGAAATACCAAACTGAGAACCGTCACCTAATAAACGTTCGAAGCTGCTTTGATCTTCAGGTGTTGTAATAATAAGTATTTCGCGGATCCCCGCTAACATAAGTACTGACAGCGGATAATAAATCATAGGTTTATCGTAAATAGGAAGTAACTGTTTAGATACTCCCATGGTTATTGGATATAACCTTGTACCAGAACCACCCGCTAAAATAATACCTTTCACTTTTAAGCCCCTAGTCTTTCTCTATTATATTTATTATTTTGAACTGATTCACACCATTCTGAGTTCTTTAAATACCATTCAACCGTTTTACGTAGACCCGTTTCAAATGTCTCATCCGGTACCCAATTCAGTTCATTTTTAATCTTTGTAGCATCAATGGCATAACGTAAGTCGTGGCCTGGCCTATCAGTCACATAAGTAATCAGGTCACTATAATTCTCAATATTATTCGGTTTGTTTGGTACGAGTTCTTCAAGGATGCTACAAATTGTTTTTACCACATCAATGTTGGCTTTTTCATTGTGACCGCCAATATTGTAGGTTTCACCAATCTTACCTTCAGTAACGACTTTATAGAGTGCTCGTGCATGGTCTTCTACATATAACCAATCTCTGATCTGTTGTCCGTTACCGTAAACAGGCAGAGCTTTTCCTTCTAATGCATTTAAGATGATTAAAGGGATCAGTTTTTCAGGGTAGTGGAATGAACCATAGTTATTAGAGCAGTTTGTTACGATGGTTGGTAAACCATAGTTATTAGAGCAGTTTGTTACGATGGTTGGTAAACCATAGGTACGTTGCCACGCTCTGACTAAATGATCACTAGACGCTTTTGACGCAGAGTAAGGGCTACTTGGCGCATATGGTGTTGTTTCAGTGAAAAGATCTGTTGTTGATTCAAGGTCGCCATAGACTTCATCAGTGGATATATGGTGAAAGCGGAAGGCGGCTTTTTTATCTGTTGGGAGTTGATTCCAATATTGGCGCGAGGCTTCTAATAATGTGTAAGTACCAATGATATTGGTTTGGATAAACTCACTTGGGCCATCAATAGAACGGTCAACATGTGATTCGGCTGCTAAGTGCATTATGGCATCAGGTTGATGTTGTTTAAATATATCTGTAATTAATTTTGCATCACAAATATCTGCTTGAATAAATGTATAGCGATTATTTTCACAAACAGAATTAAGCGACTCTAAATTTCCTGCATAAGTTAGTTTATCGACATTAATAATAGCGTCATTGGTATTATTAATAATATGACGAACAACCGCAGAACCAATAAAGCCTGCACCACCAGAAACTAATATTTTCATCTTGGAGTAATAAGTCGTATTTTGATTGTGAAAATGAGAGTGCTAAAAGTAGTTATCTCATGATTCTGGCATGCTACCGCCCCGGGCTTACAGCTACCTGTTCACTGATAATTCTTAATTTACTCAACTAATTTTGGCTATTATACACAAATAAGCCCGAGTGAGATATTTGTTAAGTAAACTATCTATAAATAAGATATACTTACAGGTAAATCTTACTGTGATCCCCTCCCCCCACTTTAGTTCCGCACCCTTTTGATTTTTCATTATTTTCAGCAAACAGCTGATATAGGTTGACCTCTTAGATCTCCAAAAAGTTGATATCACTTTAATTAGTGATTATTGAAATGGCATAGTTAATTTGGCAACCACGCCCGTAATTGGTGAACTTGCAAGCGACCTGACGATAAAAGTGATTCATCCAGGTCAACTTTTTCCACTCCCCAGGTGAAAGGAGAAGATAAACCGGAAACACCTTGATTTGTAAATGCCTCCCACTGAGCTTGTTGTTGAAATTGTTGCGGAGAGAACAATGCGCCTTCATTCCATAATGGGCGGTAAATTTTCATTCAATGATCCTTTCATTTAAGCAAAAGCAATTGGCATTCTGACCCTTTTTTCCTAAACAACACAGAAGTAAGGTGCTGTATTCAAATTTAGAAAGTAAAGCATTATTGATATTTTGATATGCTACCGCCCTTAGCCGTAAACCAAGGCTCATAAAGGTAAAACGGTAAATTATTCGAAAGCAAATCCGTCCTCAGATACCATTAAAAAGACAACGAAAAACTCGCTTTCACATCAAACAACAACAATAAGCAACTTATCTTAAATAAATGGTTTTCATTATAGGTAATGTGAGACAATCCAACAATATTTTTATCTATTTATTTTAAATAAACATGAATACTCACATATAGAGTTATCCCCCCTGTCAATAACAGATAAAAGGTGGGTATTATGCAACTTAGGGTCATCTCAGTGGATTCATCACCCTTGACAACAGCATGACTTAAGCCTCAGAAGACGATTGTACATATAGCAGTCACATCAGTTTGCCTGATTGATTGCCATCCGCAAGGTAATTACAAAAGTGTCTGAAGTGAAAGCATAGCGTTATCAGATATGAGGTTTGTCATGAGAAGGAATATCAACACAGTGAGTAGCACGCGTTAACGATATTAATCCTTTTGATCCTCCATATTACTTTGCCGTGCTTATCGGCTGAACAATACATATTCATCCATAATAGTTGTTAATCCCCCATTTTCGGCTTGCCTATCAATCACCCATTCCACAAGTTGTTCTTTGGATTTCAACTTAAGTGTATGGTTCCAATCGTCTAATGGTGACCCTAACAGCAAATCATACCAACATAACCAGACCAATTTCGGACGTATTTCCGGATCATTAAATTGCTGAAATAAACTGATTAACTTGTTAGCAAAGGAGTGCTGTTTAAGACGCGCACATTCACTGAGCAGTATCCCTTCCAGCATAGGGTGGTAGCGTAACAGTCGTTCATCAATATGAAAACTCAGGTTTAAATCCTCTTCTTCGGTGAGTTTGTCAGGGTAGGCGTTACCATACACCAGTCGATAGAGACGAGCAGGAATAACCGCCACCTGGCAGGCTTCATGACTCGAAAAACGAATGTACGACACCATCAAATAGTGACTGTTTTGAATGAGTGAATGACACATCCCCTGGCAAATGGACAACTTCGTATACCCATTTAACCAACGTTGATAATAACTCAATAACTCTTCATAACGAGCGGGCAGCTTTTTCATACTCTCGGTACTCCATAAATTAATTCATACAACAAATTGGGGTTAAATTGAATATGTTGACTTCGAAAGGGTTAATACCGAGAAGCCACAAGACGCGCTTGCAGCCATTGATCTACTTCACTCTTTAACCAGCGAGAGCTACGCCCCAGTTTGATAGGTTTGGGAAACTCCCCCTCTTGGATTAATTTGTAAAACCATTTATCCGTCAAACCGGTTAGGCGGGTTATAAACTTCATATCAACGAATTGGTCATCTAGTAAGGGAATAGCTTGAGTAGTCATTATTGAACTCCTGTCTTTAAAGTTAAAAGGCAGAAGGGATATCGATAAGTGTTTAGGGATATCTCTCTTCCAAAAGATATCCCCCTCATGTTTTTTATTAGCGACTACATCCAAAAGAACGCTCACCATCACTGTAATCTTTCGAGTACGTTTTAGCTAAGTAACGACAACGTTGGTTAAGCTTCTCCACCGCAATGTCATTGTAAGGCGCGTTACTGTCTAACCAGGTGCAGGCATTATCCGGAAAATGCACTAAATAGCGCTCAGCAGGGTAATCGACATCAATAGCACTACACCACGCTTGTTGCACGAGAGCACAAAGCGTATTGTCTGTTTTCCTGAAATCACCTAGCCCGCAATAGACGTCCTTATTGACAAGCAGTAAAACGTGATAGTGCTTTTTGTGATTAATCTCCCCAAACTCACGAACCCACACATAGAATAACGGGCAAGTATGATTACGTTTCCACGCCTTATTTTTGCGTTTTAAATCCGCCTGAATTTTGGCTTTGAGTGAACCGAAAAAACGCGTGATAGCCGCAGAGTCTTCACGATGTGGTACGTCGGAAGCCGGAAAACGTAAATCAACCCGGATTGCCGTGAGTCGATGGGTGATGGATAGTGCACGGCGGAGAGTACGGTCTATCTTGCAAAGATAATCTTCGTTGTAGGTATAACGGGACATGGTGTGATCCTCAAGTCTGTGTAATGTCATACCCAAGGCATTCGTTGTAAAAAAGAGGTAATTCACATTCCCCCATCACAAAACGTGACAGTGTCATGATTAGCAATATTGATGAATGATACAGATAGAGTCCGGTGATTTTCCCTATCAAGAACGATATCTATTGAGTGACGATGAGAGGAGTAGTTCTATTGGGTTAAGTCGATGAGGATGTTGATACCCCATAATACTATACCAACGTATATTGTCACAAAAAGAGTGAGAAGCATCCGCGAGTTATCACACCTTCAGTCCATTTTAGCCGCCATTTTTACTCGGAGATTAGCCCTTTCTCTTCCCTGATTTTTCCCCAAAAAACCGTCCTGACATTTAACTTTTCTACCATTTTGACTCCACACGGCAAGTGCGCATGACCTCAAAATCGATGTTTATAGACTAGTGATAACGGTCATTTAGTGAGTCTATTGCCTAACAAAGCAAATAAATTGGCAATTTTTAGCGTCAAGTTGGCATTCGTTAACACTTGTTTTATTTTTTATTTATTTTGATAATGACGTAATATCACATTTTATTTTTCTTTATCTGTTATGATATACGCTCATTTTGTGACTTAGTTTTTAGCTAAGTTTTATATGGAGAAATTATGGTCAAGGTGATTAATTGGATAGACAAAAATGCAGACATTCGCATGTTGCGATTTTATGTTCGCTTTATCATGGTACAATCGCAAAATTATTATGGGTTTCCTAAACTAACCCAGAAGCTACCCGATATTTTTCACAGCAAAAACCTATTAAAACAAGAGATCAATCACTACTTCAGCGCCATTGAATCGAGCGAAAAACGGCAAGCAGAAAGTGAAAAAGCCGAGCGGCTATACCATAAGAATATTTTATCAATATCCCTCATTGAGTGGCTAAAAAAAGACAAGGAAGCCTGTGCATTAATTTGGGGTCTGCTGCACTTAGGCCGTGATCCCTTTTTAGTCTTGCAAAACATTCATGACACCGCCTTTAACCACCAAATTATCAATACCACCTTCCCCACCTCGCATGAAGAACGATTCAGCCTCATCGTCATCTACCTGGATTTTCTGTATTTTGATGAGTTTGACCCACCCAAATCGGAGTACAACGATTCTTTAAAGCGCCAATGGCTCCAGCTCAGTGACGGGGTTAAGCCGTTTAAATGGCTCAATGAAACATCAACTGAAGGGATAGAATGGGCTTGGCAATATCTGGTGGATTATCACAAATCTGAGCATTTCGATGCAGGACGAATGGGAATTGACTCACTCCAATACTTTAATCCGATAAACCCAGAGGAAAAATACTTAGCGATATACAGCGTATTAAAGCTCTGGAATAGCCATCACTTCGAAAAAAAAATGCTGATAAATAATCTGAATCGTGCTTGGCGACAACGACAGTTAAGAAGAGAACGAACAAATAAGAAAGCGATTAATTGCTATCTTGATATTACCGTTAAAGAAAAGCTCGATTTTTTGGTGAAAAATAAACGATGTCAAATAAATGAACTGCTAACTGATTTGATTAATGAAGAATATGACCATGTTAAAAATCTAAAATAATCTCAAATATATATTATTAACTTGAATAGCCACAACCATTCTTTCAAGGAAGTAATATGAACCACCAATCTGAATTAGGGAGGGTAATTTCTGCCTTTCCATTTTCATTTAAAAATCAATTTTTTAATCAACTCAACCAGCTAATCAGTTACTCCCCTACCATCGGCTTAATGGGGAAAACGGGAGCTGGTAAATCTAGTCTTATCAACGCACTATTTCAATCGTCACTATCGCCTGTGAGTGATGTTTCAGGCTGCACACGACAGGTTCAGCGCTTCAGTATGACGATGAATAACCATACACTCACCTTTGTGGATTTACCCGGCGTGGGGGAAAGCCTTGAGCGAGATAGAGAATACCACCAGCTCTACCGTAACTTATTGCCAGAACTGGATTTAATTATCTGGGTACTCAAAGCCGATGATAGGGCATGGTCTTCTGATGAACAGTGTTATCGCTTTCTCATGGAGCAATGTGGTTACCAATCTAAGCGATTTCTCTTTGTGCTGAGCCAAGCCGACAAAATAGAGCCCTGTCGTCAGTGGGATGAGCTGTGCCACCAGCCATCCCATGAGCAAGAGGCTAACTTAACATTAAAACAACAAGCCGTCATAACCGCCTTTAAACCGCATCATCCTGTGATAACAGTTTCTGCGGTCGAAAACTATCAACTGACTGAATTAGCAGAGCAGCTCATACAGGCGCTACCGGTGCAAGCCAGTAGCGGGGTAGCTAGGCAACTGAACAGCCCTTACCGGACGCAATCGGTGGAGAACGCCGCACGTAACGATTTTGGTCAATGTGTCAGTGATATTGTGGATACCTTAATCGATATCATTCCCTTGCCGCCATTGATAAGAAGTACGGTTAACACCGTTAAAAACAGTATCGTATCCGTCGCTAAATCCCTGTGGAGCCTGTTCTTTTAACTTCTTACATTACCCCATTAATTATTACTCTCAGCGCCAATCCTGTTAAGGATTGGCGCTTTTTTATTTCTTTTTATTGGATATTTAATTTATGACAAACACCACTGAATGCACTATCACAATGGCATTAGTCCCTGATGAACAACGCCTTGATTTTTGGCTCAATCACTTTGGTCGAGTCAAAGGCTGGACTATCTTTGAAGTGGTCATATTTACCACTATGGGGCAGGTTTGTGATGACTATCATGGCGGGTATTGGGAATATTGCACCTTATCCAATGGTGGCGCGTTTATTTACCCCGACCTAAACAACGAAAAATTGACATTATTTAACCCCCATAATGGCAATGAAGCGGACGTCAGCTGTGAAGCCGCTGGCATTGCTGTCTGTCTTATTCTTTACAGTATTTGGTCATTTAAAACCGAAAGTGACGTGATGTGTGAGCGCTTTTATCAGCTACGTGACTATGCCGCACTGCACGCTGAATCTATTGCTATTTTCCATTTAATTGATTAACCCGGAGTAAAACCATGACTCGATTAGCCTCTCGCTTTAGTTCTGCTAACAGCATTCGCCGTGACCGTCCACTCACTACCGACGAATTATTTCGCACTGTTCCCAGTGTTTTTTCCGGAGAAAAACACGACTCCCGAAGTGACCGATACCGTTATATTCCCACGATTACGTTATTGGATAGCCTTAAAAAAGAAGGCTTCTATCCTTTCTTTGCCTGCCAAACGCGTGTGCGTGATGCCAGTCGCCGAGAACACACCAAGCATCTACTTCGATTACGCCGTCATGACCAAATCACGGGGAGCCAAGTCCCTGAAATTATCTTACTCAATAGCCACGATGGCTCCAGCAGTTATCAGATGCTGCCCGGTTTCTTTCGATACGTATGTGCGAATGGGCTGGTTTGTGGAGACAGCTTTAGGGAAGTCAGAGTGCCCCATAAAGGGGATGTGCTGAATAAAGTGATTGAAGGCGCCTATGCGGTGTTAGAGACCTTCGATGCGATCGCCGATAAACGCGAGCAAATGCAATCCTTACAGTTACCGCCTTCAGCACAACACATCTTTGCCCAAGCCGCATTAACGTACCGTTATGGTGAAGAGCATCACCCCATCACCGAGGCCCAGGTGTTACAACCTCGGCGCGTCGAAGATAAGAAAGAGGATTTATGGACAGTCTATCAACGTTTGCAGGAAAATCTAATCAAGGGGGGATTATCCGGTCGTACCGTCAAAGGAAAACGAGCTCGCACGCGCTCTGTAAATGGGATTGATGGCGATATCAAATTGAACAAAGCGTTATGGGTACTCACAGAACAAATGCACACGCATTTCTCCGGGCGTCAACGCTTATAGCCTCTGTGCATAATAAGCCATACTTAATCTACGGTGAACACAATGAAATTATCAGAACGGCAAATAAAAACCTTAGGCAATGTTAAACTCAATTACGCTCCACTCTGCAATAAAAGAACGCTGCTGTCATTGGAGAAAAAAGGCTTAATCCACTGGCACCTATCAAACCGTTGGGTTTTAACAGAATTCGGTTTTCACGTATACAACAAAATAAATAAACGTCATGGTTTATAAAGCATTACATCGCCCCCCAATGAACAAATATAATTTCATCGTATTTTGGCATTCAATAATACCCAGTACATTAATCCATTCGATAACGGAGATGATCCTTTACGTGTCATTTATTCCCTTCTTATTTCATCAAATCATTCATTAACGATTTTTCTTATTTAAGCGACAAAACAGCACTTGATCGATTACGCCGATCGATAACCGTTTATTGATAGATATTATCGGTATTATCAATCGTATTTCAATTATTGATAGGTAAAACAGATATATTAAGTTAAACTATCTCACGCTAAATTATCTTTATGTCAGTGATATTAAGGGGCTTGTTGCAAAAATTGAGTTGATGATAAACACTGAAGCCTGAGTCTCTTTCAGAGGGCAGTTTAATGGTGTCTACCGATTTTAAATGGAAGCATTTTGCGCCAACTATTATCCTGTGGTGCCTTCGATGGTATGGCTCGACGCCACTGAGTTATGCTCACGTCAGCGATATGTTGGCTGAGCGGGGCATTTCCGTTCACCGCTCCACCATTTATCGTTGGTTTATCCAATATGCCCCTGTACTGCGTAAAAAACTCAAAAAATATCAGTTTATTCGTACCGTTTCCTCCTGGCAGCTTGATGAAACTTATGTAAAGGTTAACGGAAAATAGTTTTATCTTTACCGGGCAATTGATAAGCACGGCGATACACTGGATATCTATTTTTCCCCGAAACGTAACCGGCATGCCGCCTATGAATTTCTCAAGCGGGTATTAAAACCTTATTCTGCTGAGCGACAGCCTGAAATACTCAATACTGACAAACACGCCGCTTACGGTTATGCCATTGCCCGTTTAATTAAAGAAGGCAAACTCCGTAACGATGTGAAACAACGGCAAATCAAAACGCTTAACAATCGTATTGAATCCGATCATGCGCCGATTAAAAAACTGATTATCGCCACAGGTGGTTTCAAATCTGCTAAGCGGGCCTGGTCAACAATTCAGGGATTTGAAACCTTGCGAAAACTGAATAAAGGCCAGTTTGATGACTGGCTCCGTCATGACGAACCCAGGTTTCGGGTACGGGAGCGATCCGCCTTTATCAATCAATTATTCAATGTCGAGACTATTTTTGCGTGAAACATTCATCACTGTTGAGCAAAAAGTAGTCCTGGCGATTATTTGCAACAAGCCC
>NZ_JAMPSW010000116.1:0-9332 GCF_028484855.1 Providencia sp. PROV033
GATTTCAGGGTAGTTAGGATTGACTTTTAGCCATGGGGTTCCCGTCGTGAATCCAGCCTGTGATGCGTTATTCCATTGGAAGGGAGTTCGTGCGTTGTCACGGCTGCGTTGGTCAAAATACCTCATCATAGTGGGCTCGCTGTACCCTTGATGCTTGCCCCATTGGTAAAGTTTGAAGAGGTGGAGGTCATCGTGCTCATCTAAAGTCATTGGGCAGTTAGTCATGCCAATTTCTTGCCCCTGATAAATGAATGGTGTTCCACGCTGAGTCAGTAAGAAAGTGGCCAACATTTTCGCCGCAAATGGATTTTTAGCATGCTGGTTTAGAAACTTATTCAGTGAGCGTGGCTGATCATGATTTTCTAAATAAGGCGCACCCCAGCCTACTTGCTGAGTTGTTAGCTGGCTGTTGAAAAATACGGGTTTTAAACGCTCAGCGGTGATTGGAGAAATGGAAAAAGGAGGCTGCTTTGCAATATCGAGGTCTGCAATACTAAAGTCGAATACCATGGAAAATGCACCATCTTCACCGATATAGTCGACTAAGTCATGTGGAGGAACATCAATTTCGGCAACGGTCATGACATTGGCGGGATGGAACGTTTGGCTGGCGAGTTCCTTTAAAAAATCATGGATCCCTGGCTGATTGACGACCCAAGGAACTAAAGAGGCGGAACCATCTTCGCGATCTGCAGGGAATTGATGAGGTGAAAGTGCTTCAGTGGATTTTTTAATATTTCCAATGGCATCAATACGGAACCCAGCAACACCTTTAGCTATCCAACGATTAATCATCTGAATAATTTCTTTGCGTAATTGTGGATTTTCCCAGTTGAGATCAGGCTGCTCAGGACCAAACGAATTAAAGTACCAGCGCGTGCTATTGGGAACCTGCGTCCAAACAGGGCAATCAAAATATGTCCGTAAATTATTCGGAGGTGTAGGATGATCCCACTCGATAAATTGATAGTAATCTGCATACGGGCTTTGAGGATCGGCAAGTGCGGCTTTAAACCACGGGTGTTGGTTAGAAGAGTGATTGAGCACCAAATCTAATAGTATTTTAATCCCTCGCTGCGCGGCTTGGCGTATCAGTTCATCAAGGTCGTCGTTATCGCCAAAAATGGGGTCGACACAATCATAGTTAGCAATGTCATAGCCATTGTCTTTCATTGGCGATTCAAAAATAGGGCATAACCAAATGACGTTAGCGCCCAAGGATTGGATGTAATCGAGCTTGGCGGTGATACCCGCCAGATCGCCGATGCCATCGCCATTATAGTCATAAAAGCTTTTTGGATAGATTTGGTATACCACAGCGGATTTCCACCATGCTTGAGTCATTTGCGTTCTCCTTAATCAAAACGAGGTAACAGTAAGGTGATTTAAATATAGGCAATGTGTGTTTTTGTGCGATACATCATTGTTTTTCGAAATGCAAATGCAAACTAATATCATTAGCGCTATGTTTCATGTAAGATATCCGCCATCTTCGGGTCATGAGTGACGTGGCTAACGATAATCACATTGAAAGGTGGAGGAATTTAGATGTTCGCAAAATCATTAGTTTCAGGGTTTGCCTTATTATCTGTTGTTGCATTAGCTGGCTGTGATGACGCTAAGCAAACACAAGGTGCGGCACCAACAACTGAGCAGCAAACAACAGAAAAGCAATCAACTGAAAAACAAACGATTGTCGTAGAACATGCTCAAGGCAAGACTGAAATTCCTAGCCACCCACAACGTGCATTTGTGATGAACATGGAAACGCTAGATATCATTGATGCGCTAGGTATTCCGGTAATTGGTGTCCCACAAACTAACGCCCATTTTCCTAAATTTTTAGAAAAATATAGCACCTCAGAATATGTTAATGGTGGAAGCTTATTTGAACCTGCATATGAAACGATCAGCAGTGCAAAGCCTGATGTGATCTTAGGTGGTAGCCGTGCTCGTGATGCTTACGATAAATTAAACGGTATCGCACCAACTATTTCTTTGGATATTGATAACAAACATTTTATTGATAGCCTGATTGAACGTACGACTCTGCTGGGTTCTTTATTTGGTAAAGAAGCCGAAGCGGATAAAGTCGTGACTGACTTCAAAAACAAAATTAATGATATCAAAGGTAAAGCCCCAAGTGCGGGTAAAGCCATGGTGATCTTAGTCAGTGGCGGTAAAATTTCTGCTTACGGTCCAGGTTCTCGTTTTGGCTTTATTTTTGATGTATTAGGTTTTGAACCAGCTTATGTCTTCACAGAAGATACTGGTCGTCACGGTAATATCGTGAATTCAGAATTGTTATTAAAACTGAACCCAGACTGGTTATTTGTGATTGACCGTGATGGCGCTATCGGTGCAAAAGATGCACAACCTGCTGCGGATGTATTAGACAACGCATTAGTGAGAAAAACGTCTGCATGGCAAAAAGGACAAGTAGCTTATTTAGATTCCTCATCAGTCTACATTGCGGGTGGTATCCAAACTTATTCCCAGTTAATGGATGATGTAAACAAAGCTTTAGAGAAGAACAAAACGAATTAATCAATGAAAACGCTTTATCTTTCTTTTGGTATTCTCGCGTTATTGGTATTAGCGGTATTAAGCTTGTTTATTGGAGCGGGTGACGTGTCACCCGTTTCGCTTTTCACCGATCCCGAGATGCAAGATATCTTTTTTGTGAGCCGAATTCCTCGCACTGCCGCGCTGATCCTCGCTGGGAGCGCCATGAGTGTCGCGGGGCTCATTATGCAGTTACTCACGCAAAACCGCTTTATTGAACCTTCCCTTGCCGGTACAACACAATCCGCAAGCCTTGGCTTACTGTTCGTGATGATCCTCTATCCAACGGCCTCTATCATGACCAAAATGGTGGTTGCGAGTGGTTTTGCGTTGTTAGGTACCGCATTGTTCATGCTGATTTTACGACGGATTATTCTGAAGTCCGCCCTGATTGTCCCTTTAGTCGGCATTATGCTTGGGGCTGTGAGCAGCGCACTCACTATTTTTACCGCGTATTATTTTGACTTGCTTCAGTCTCTTAGTGCATGGATGAGTGGCGATTTCTCTAGTATTTTGCAAGGTCGCTATGAGCTGCTATGGCTGGTTGGTGGCTTGACACTGGCTGCTTGTTTAATCGCAGATAGCTTCACTGTGGCAGGTATGGGGCGTGAGTTTTCTGTTAACGTCGGCTTAAATTATCAAAAAGTCATGACCATCGGGTTATCTATCATTGCATTGATCAGTGGTGTCGTGGTGGTGGTGGTTGGCGCATTACCTTTCTTAGGATTGATCGTACCGAACCTTATCAGCTTAGTGATGGGGGACAATATTCGTAAAACTATCCCATGGATCTGCTTAGCTGGTGGTGGACTGGTGCTGTTATGCGACATTATTGGTCGCTTAATTCGCTATCCGTTTGAAATTCCTGCAAGCGTGATTCTAGGTGTTGTGGGTGCGGTTATCTTCCTTTATCTCTTGTTAAAGCATCAGCGTTATGGAAAAAGTTAATTCATTAAGTTTGCCCGTGAAGAGAACCTTCTCACCCATGCAGCGTATTGGTCTTTTGGCTGCGCTGTCGGTGCTGTCGATCATTCTGTATATGACCATTAATTTGGGCAGCAATTTAGCTTACATTCTGCCTCATCGTGGTTATATCGTACTGACGATGATTATTGTGGCGTTTGGCTCAGGTGTTTCGACGGTTCTGTTCCAGACTATCGCGAATAACAAAATTCTTACCCCGTCTATTATGGGTTTAGAGGCACTGTTTATTCTGCTGCAAACTATCTTTGTGTTTTATACCGATAGCTTTCCGGCATCATGGTTATTGAATATTGGTAAGTTTTTGCTGGAATCGTCGCTGCTCGTTATCTTCTCTGTGCTGCTGTATCGCTGGTTATTTATCTCCGTCAAAATGAATATCAACCTTGTTTTGATGGTGGGGATTATTCTCGGTACGCTGTTTCGTAGTGTGGCGACGTTGCTACAGCGCTTAATGGATCCTAATGAGTTTTCCATTCTACAAAGCCGGATGTTTGCGACATTCACTAGAGGTACGCCTGAGCTGATTCTCTTCACACTCGTGATTACGGTGATTGTGGGAATTCTACTCTGGCGCATGCGTTACTGCTTCGATGTGTTAGCACTGGGGCAAGCCAATGCGGTGAACTTAGGGATTAACTATCGCCAGCAAGTCACGGTCATTTTATTGCTGATTTCTGTCTTAGTGGCGATTTCTACCGCGCTAGTGGGACCACTAACATTTCTCGGGTTGATGGTAGCAAACTTGGCTTACTATATTGCAGGTAGTAGTCAGCATCGTTATTTACTGCCCGTCTCTTTCTTGCTGGGTGTCATCGCTTTAGTCGGTGGGCAGCTGGTTCTTGAATATGGATTAAATAAAGCCGGAACTCTGTCTGTGGTGCTGGAGTTTGTTGGCGGAATATTCTTTATTTATATGGTGTTAAGAAGGTTTTAGTATGATTGAAATTCATCAGATATCGAAAAGTTATCAAGATACTAAGGTCTTAGATAACGTCACTGCCAGTATTAAAAATAGTGGTGTTACTTCAATCATTGGTCCAAATGGTGCAGGAAAATCAACGCTATTATCGATCATTGGTCGCTTATTATCGGCGGACCATGGTTATGTCAAAGTAAACGAACTCGATGTGTCGACAACACCCAGTGACAAGCTTGCAACCTGCTTATCGGTGCTTCGCCAAGAAAACCAGTTCGCTAGCCGTTTAACGGTGGAAGAGCTGGTGGGTTTTGGGCGCTACCCATATACCAAAGGGCGCCTAACTCTGGATGATAAAAAGAAAATCGATGAGTCTTTGGCGTTTTTGAATTTAACCGAATTTCGTCATCGTTACCTTGATGAGTTATCGGGTGGTCAGCGCCAGCGTGCTTACGTGGCGATGGTATTATGCCAAGATACGGAATATGTGCTGCTAGATGAACCGCTGAATAACTTAGACATGAAGCATGCGGTGATTATGATGAAATTATTGCGCCGTGCTGCTGACGAGCTGGGTAAAACCATCATTCTGGTGATCCACGATATTAACTTCGCTTCTGTTTATTCGGATTATATTGTGGCGCTGAGAAATGGGCGTTTATCTTATCATGGTGCACCGGAAGAGATCATGAAGTCTGAGATTTTAGAGGAAATTTTTGATACGCCTCTTGAAGTCAAAGAGCTCGATGGGCAACGTATCGCACTGTATTACTAGTGATATCCGCTCCAATAGGCGATATTGGAGCGGTGTTTTATTGTGGCGGAATAGTAATATCTTCGTCGCTGTCTAATTCATCAAGTGGCTGAAGAATTTCCAAGCGTTTGATGCCATCTGCATTTACCACTAACCGAGCCAGCTCATTGTAAGCTTTTTTATTCATGATGACGCGGCGGCAAAGGTAGATATGGTAAACCTTCTCGCCAATGATGGCTGGCTCATCATCGTTAACCATTAACTCTTCATAGCTAATATCGATATATTTCAGGAAATCCGAAATATTGACCCGCGTAATATCCACAATGGAAGATTGAGTCTGCATAAATGCCGCGGAGTGGCTGTGCAAGGTGACATCTTTTCGATAATACAAAATGTCTTCAACCCTCTGCACATTGATCAAATTTACCCAGTGGGATTTTTGGCGCATCTCGTGAATGTCGGGTGAGAGGGTGCTCTCTTTTAGAAAACGGAATGACTCTTTACATATCCCGACGGGCTCTTTGACGCCTTCACGATAAATACGTAGCTGGCGGTCGGGTATCCAACGTTGGAACAAACGATACAGTTGTTCACGTCCAATTTCTTTTAAACGGTCTTTAAAGATATAACCAATGACCATTGCCAAGAATAAATTCGCGCTAAGTGCCCCATATTTTCCTTGCCACATAAATGCAATAAATGTAGCGAATACCATCGAAATTGCGGCGGCGATACCATAAATTGAGTGTAAAAGTAGAGGGAGTCCTCGCTTATGACGAATGTCTAAATAGAGGTAGCGGTTAATATATTTCTTCAGCAAATTGCGCCGATAGGTCACCATTTCTGCATCATTTTCATCGTGAGGAAAGTTATCGGGAGCCAACTTTTTCAGATAACGCATTTCTTGATACCACAGATGACGAATTTCATCGCGCAGAGGAAGTTGTTTCTCTTTTAATAAATCGTGTAAGTAAAACAACGTGTAATGAGACATAAATTCATCGCAATACGCGAATGCGTTTGAGTGAATAATATTTTCAATCGGAGCGGTGTAAGTACTCAGTTCACGATAGCGCTTAAGCCCATGCTCAATGTCGGCTAATAACCCCGTTATGTACTCTTCAGTTTGCCTCTGCGCGTTTTGAGCGACCATTTTTAGCGTGAGTCTGACGCTACGCTTAAAGGTAAGCGCGAAGCGTTTTAGGTGGTTTTCGTATTCATCTAATGTTGGGGGTAATTCTGGGTCGAGTCGCTCTAACCAGTTTTTTAATTCATCGACTAATCCATTCTCTGCGGGGATAGAGGACAATTGAACCGTAGGTGCCCGTAAACGAATATAGTTTTTTAAACTGCGCTGAAGGTTTGAGGCGGTGTAGAGATCAGGGTTAACTTGCATCGATGCAGGAAGAAAAAAGAAAGTCTCAACTTGGTATCGGATCTCTTTGGATTTTCGAGGAAAAAAAAACTGCTGTTTGATTTCAAACTGTTTTTTTCCATGGATCTTCAGAGATTCTTTAATCATATTCTTCCTACTGGTGCTCAGTATGCCCTAACTGTAAGTATATAGGCGGTGAATTCGATATAAGTATTTATCAAAGAAGAATAATAGTAATGGGAATAAAAGAGAAAGGAAACAAAAACGGCCGCTAAGGTTTACTTCCAAGCCAAAGCGGAAATAAATAGTCGGCCGTTTTAGGAATTCGTTGTCAGTTAAAAATTATTTTTTAGCTGCTGGACGAACTGCTGTAACTTCAATTTCCACTCTCCAAGCTGGGTTAGCCAGTTTAGCGACTTGGAAGGTAGAGCGAGCTGGCAGATTAGTCACTTTTTCAGTTTCATAGAACTTGTTGTAGCCAGCCATGAAGCCAGCGAAGTCCATAGTTCCTTTAGTTTCGTCACCACCCACTAAGAAAACTTGCATTTTAACAACGTCATTCATAGTCAGACCCATTTCTTTTAGGTTTGCTTGAATTTGGTTCAGGACGCTGAGTGTTTGCGCTTCGGTATTACCGTAAGATTCTAAAACGCCTTCTGGAGCATCTTTAGAGATTTTAGCAGGGACTTTTCCGCTCAGGAAGATGATGCTGTTACCTGCGCCGATTTCTACGGATTCAGCAATTGGAAAACCTTTAACTGGAACACGTTTCACATCATCTGCTGCATTTGCAGTTGCTACACCTAAAACTAAAGGTAAAGAAAGCAGTAAAGTTTTGTAGCTCATAATAACTCCATTATATATGTGAATAAGAACCTATTAAGACTGTTAAGTATTTAATAGGTTCAATTTAATAGTGTTTCGTCTTAATTAGTTAAAACGAGACAGTTTATAAGGCGTCGGATCGATAAAGGTTTTTTCATCCATTAACAATTCAGCCGTTAATCGACCAGCCGCCGGGCTTTCAGTCATACCCCAACCAGTCGCGGTATTGATAACCAGACCTGGGTATTGTTCAACTTTAGAAATGATTGGAATCTCATCATCAGTTGGAGAAACAGTGCCACCCCAACGCTCGACAACTTTAGATTCTTTAAATACAGGGAACTCTTTTCTCAGTCTTTCCAGCACGCCATCTAAATGTTCATTGTTTGGTGTGTTGGTTGCTGTACGGAACTCTTCAAATGGTGTTTTCTCGTCTAAGTTCCAAGATGTTGCCATTGTGAATGAGTTGAACAGGTCTTTACCAAGAGAGAATTCTAATGGTAATTCACCACCGCCTAATACGTGCAGGAATCTTGGCCCTAACAGGAAGCTGTCTTTCACGATAGAGCTGGTGAAGATACGTGGTGCAACTGCGTAAGTACCGTCTGCTTGTTCACGGAAGTGGATACCGTTTGGCAGGTGAACGTTACCTTTTGGTGCGCCTGGAACACCAGTAATACGCTGTTGAGACAGGTAAACGTTCAGAGTAGGGACATCAACACCTAAGTTACCCATGAACAGACGTGACCAGATACCACCAGTCAGAACGACTTGAGAGGTTTTGATTGCGCCTTTTTCAGTCACAACGTCAGAAATTTTACCGCCGGCGGTTTCTAAGCCACGAACTGCGCAATTTAGGTAAATTGGAATGCCAATTGATTTTGCGTAGTTAGCCATTGCTGGGGTAACAGTTTCTGGGTCAAGACTACCAGAATCTTCTTCAAAGCCACCAATTTTCCATGGAGTTTGAGCATCAACCAGACGATTAGCCAGTTCTTGACCTTCGATCATACGGGTTCTCAGCGGGGTATCGAAACCTGGGTTTTCAGACGCAGATTTGATCCACGCTCTTGAAACTTCCAGATCTTCTTCACTTGAAGGAACTTCAACACGACCTTGAACGCGGTAGCTGGTATCAGCGCCGATTTTTTCGTTCATGCCGAGCCATTGAATTTTTCCGTAGTGGTGTAAAGGGAAAATAGCTGGGGAGGTTTTGTAGCTGATGATTTGGCTATATGCACGGCCAGATTGTTCACCGCCCACAACACCTTTTTCACAGATAACAACGTTTAAGCCACGTTCTTTCAGGTTAATCGCAGTCATGATCCCTTGAAGACCCGCTCCGATAACTACTGCATCAGCTGACGCAGGTAATTTACCTTCTGTACCAGCAACCGCAGGTACGCGAGACTGAGTAGATTCAAAACGACCTTCTCTGCGGATCATAGGGACAACAGCTGCGCCCCCAGCAATCACACCAGCAGCACCAACCCCTAATAATAGTTTTCTTCTCGAGATTTTCATCTATAACCTCAATAATAATCTTGTTTTTTATATAGTAAATAATTTCAAATTGAGATAATGATCTTATCATATATTTTGAAATTGTTAAGTATGGTTAGTACTTGTTAATAAATTTGAGTGAAATGTATGAATGAATTATTTGATCTGGTCAGTGTTGTTGGGGGTTTGTCGCAATTTGGCTTATTTTTTAAATAGCATAAATAGTGAAATTTAATTGTTAATGTCAGAAAAAGTGTACAGGTGTAAATAGATTTATTTCAGATAAGTTAATTATTTCGTTGGGTGGGTTGGAAAAATATTAAATAATCATTCTTAGTTGATTATGCTAAATTTTGATTAAGTCAGATTATTTTTTTTGAGACATAAAATAAATATTAAGTTAAATT
>NZ_JAMPSW010000117.1:0-9259 GCF_028484855.1 Providencia sp. PROV033
GATAAAATTTAAACCTTATCTAGGACAGCCCCTAATAAAATTCCGATTTTAGCAAGAGGATTCCCTGTCACTAGCCACGAAAAGAAATGTGCAAAGATTGATCTACTCTCTAATTCATTCTGTTCAGATGAAGCTTGGCTTGGTCTAGTTTTATCAAAACGATTTGGATTTATCGAGACTGGATGAACTGTATCAGGCTGTTTATGACTGGAAACTGACATCGGTTGAAAGAGAGGTTGAGCATCTTGAACTGGGGTTTCGGAAACATCGTTTTTATTATCTTCTGGCTCAAAATGTTCCAATTGAGAGGCATTACATTGCACTTCTACTGAAGTTAATGCGTCGTTGTCATCCATCGTATTTAACGCACTAACAGGTCCCCCTCCATTGCCATGAGCTATTTTAGCTTCGAGTGAAGTGATCTTCTGGTTTAACTGGTGAATTTGGTATTGCATACGACCAGTACGGTTAATCGCGATGATAGCGAGCACAGGGGCCACTATCACTAATGCAATTAAAACTAGTCCTAAGAGTATCCATGTATCCACAAATAGGTTTCCTTCTTTAATCCAATGCCAGCAACCCAAGATTAGTCAACCGGATCTTAGGGGATAACACGTTGCTCATATCTGAAACAAACTGTGTTTTCGTAAAATTTGTGGTAAAAAAACCAGCTAGTTAAACCGCTCTAGCTCATGATAAAAAACTCGACACACCATAACGCCTTATACACAATAAGTGCATTATAGAGTTTACATTATTCAATAATCGTCCTAGTTTAAAGATGAATATCTAAATTGCCAACCATAGGTAACAAACTGTTACAAAATAACTCCTTTTAAGAGTATTCGCAGATTAATCTATTCCGTCATTTTATTATTTTATCATCATAAAATGATAGTACATTTTTAATGTTTTTTCCCCAGACAAACAAGCCATTAAATAATTATTTTCCCATAAGGCAAAATAACCCTTATTTTTATTAATAATTAATCAAATCCAATAATCTATTTTCGACTCATTATATTTATTATAAAAAATATGCAGATAATAGGTGTATTTTCGTATGATTATGTTATTAATTTATAGACAATTTACCAGGAAGTTATTTAACAAATAACGATTGTCTTTTATCGAGTATATTTAAATTCGCGCCTTGTTCTATATAACGCAAAGGAATAACTATGTTATTACATATAATACTTGAAGCCCTAAGTCCCATCATACTCGGTCTCGCCGTAGGGTGGTTATCGGGTAAATATGGTTTCGTGAAACGGGAATATTCGCAAGCGTTTGCGGACTTTGTTGTCAAAATCGCCTTACCTTTTGCGCTTTTCCTTGCTGCCGTCCAAGCCCCGCCATCAGTGCTACTAAACATTGATTATCTATTAGCGCTGGCAGTGGGATTAATTGCATCTTACGTAATTGGTTTTGTCGTCGGTAAACTCTTTTTCCGTCACAACAAAACTGACGCTGCGATGCAAGCCTTATCGGTATCATTCCCGGATATGGCGTACTGTGGACCACCGGTTTTACTGGCTACTGTTGGTTCATCCGGTTTAATTGCCATGGTACTTGGTAACTTAATTTATACCGTTATTATTATTCCATTTACCTTATTGATGATCAGTGGATCCGCAAAAGGTAATGGTGTCCTGAAATCTGTCGGTAAAGCCGTCATTCAGCCATTAGTTTTCTTACCTGTTTTAGGGGCTATTCTGGCTATTTGTGGCGTGAAATTACCTGAAATTCTGCAAAACTCTGTGAATGAACTCGGTAAAACTGCTGGTGGTGTTGCCCTCTTCTTCCTTGGTTTACTGCTTTCAGGTATTAAGCTGACAATCAGTAAAGAAATAATCTTTAACGTATTTGTCAAAAACTTTGTGCAAGCCGCGTTAATTCTTGGTACCGGTCTCGCATTAGGTTTACAAAGTGATTTATTAAAAGCTGCATTTATTATCGGTGTATTACCGACGGCAACCGCTGTTCCAGCACTTGCTATCAGTAATAAAGCCTACACTGAAACCTCCGCGGGAACGGTGTTACTGAGTACGATTGCTGCCTTAATCTCAATTATTGGCGGGATCACCATCGTTGAAATGCTGTAATTCTTTCTTGGCGGAGTTTACTCCGCCCTTCCCCTTCCGCCACTCTCCCCCCTTCGCCAATAAAACGTTGATTTATTCATCGAAAAATTACCAAGTTGATCACAAAAAACGTATCATAGTCGCGATAATTTTTTAGTCCTAGGAACAACACCAAAATGAAAATTAGCGATGAACTCGCATCTGCAATCGCGTCCGTGACCGAAGTTGCTGCCATTGCCGCATTTGAATGGGTAGGGAAACACAATAAAAATGCAGCTGATAACGCTGCGGTTGAAGCCATGAGAAACCGACTCAATGAAATTGATTTTCATGGAAAAATTGTGATTGGCGAAGGCGAAATTGACGAAGCTCCGATGCTGTATATTGGTGAACAAGTTGGCAAACAATCCGGCGAACATCATTTAGATATCGCAGTTGATCCCATTGACGGTACTCGCATGGTGGCATGTAATGAGCACAATGCGATTGCGGTCCTTGCCGCCGCACCTACCGGCACATTATTGCAAGCACCGGATATGTATATGGAAAAAATGGTTGTTGGTGCCGCAGCAAAAGGCACTGTTCACGTGACTGCTCCCCGCCCTGTCGGGCGAGGCTTCCCACTTCTTAGGCCGCAACCGTCTGTGTGACGGATTTACGCTGGCCTCCATGGGCAGAAACGACGAGTCCCGCCGCTTGTAATTCCAGTATGCCCTTGCGTTCGATGTTGATCGCCGCATTGATATCACGGTCATGTTCAACTCCACACTCTGGACACTGCCATATGCGCTTATGTAATGGCATTTCCGGCATCTTGTGACCGCAACAATGGCAGGTTTTCGAACTGGCGAACCATTGATCCAGTTTCACCAGATGCACGCCTTTCTCTGCGGCTTTGTATTCCAGTTTTGTGATGAATCCAGACCATCCCGCATCGCCTATCGCACGCGCCAGATGGTGGTTTTTCATCATATTTGCCGCTTTCAGCGTCTCGACAATTACCGCTTGGTTTTCGTCAACAATTGCACGAGATAACTTGTGCTGAAAATCGGCACGGGCATTGGCTACCCGTTCGTGAACGGATGCAAGTTGTATTCTAGCTTTGCGTCTGTTTGCGCTCCCTTTTTTCTTCCGGGAGAGGGCTTTCTGCTTCCGGCGCAGGTTGTGGCTGGCGTTGATAAGGTGACGTGGATTGGCAATTTTATTACCGTCGGATTTGATGGCAAAATGCGTCAGCCCCATATCCAGCCCCGTCACGTTTGATATCAGTGCCGGCTTCTCTGGCGCTTCCATTCCGTCGTCACAGAGTAGCGAGGCGTAGTATTTCCCAGTTGTGCTGCGGCTCAGGGTGATACTTTTCAGCATTCCCGTAATTTCACGATGTAAACGCGCTTCAATTGGTGCAATTTTAGGGATTTTTATCGCGCCATCAAGGACTTTGATTCCAACACAATGATAGCTGGATTGTTTACCATGCTTACTTTTAAACGTCGGGAAACGAGCTTTCAGTTTCGGATTGAAAAAGTTGGAAAAAGCCACGTCGAGATTAATCACCGCCTGCTGTAACGCTATGGAATCATACTCTTTAAGCCATGCGTATTTACGGGATTTCTTCGCCACTGCAAGCAGTGGCTTGAGGTCTTTACGCGGGTTTAAATTTACGCCGTGCCGCTGGTAAGCCTGTTTTTTAATGTGAAGAGATTTGTTGTACGCGAAACGAACCGCCCCAAACTGAGCATTGAGGTATTCAGCCTGTTCTGGTGTCGGGTAGATGCGTACTTTTGTTGCTCTTAACATAATCAGTGCTCATTGATATAATGTTTTTATTTTAACATGTTAGGTGAATATATCAATTGAGTAATCATGATGATTTACTGGCGGGATTCCTCCGCAAGCGGCACAGTGTCAGTAAACTGGTCGTGCATCTGATCTTTACGACGAAGTACCGACGTAAGCTATTTGACGGACTGATGATCGCTCAACTGCGTGAGGCTTTTGGCTCCGCTGCGGCAAAACTTGAATGCGAAATTATTGAGATGGACGGAGAGCCTGACCATGTGCATCTGCTGGTTGCTTACCCGCCAAAACTGGCGGTCAGTGTGATGGTAAACAATCTGAAATCAGTATCGTCGCGCCTGCTGCGCCAGCAAAACACACATTTACGGATGCAAAGTAAAACGGGGCTTTTGTGGTCGAGATCATACTTTGTCTGTAGCACCGGAGGGGCAACAATTGAAACGCTCAGAGCCTACGTTCAGAGTCAGTCAACGCCTGATTGATCTTTAAAGCCCTGCGGACTTTTCGCCTTATATCCCCGCCCGCATTGGGCGAGGGTTTACGGCGTTTTTCGCTAAAAAATCCATTAGAGAAAAACCTCGAATTTTTATCTGCGGCATTGGATAAACCGATTTCAATGCTTAATATTGCTATTCTTGATAAACCTCGCCACCAACATATTATCAAAACTATCCGTAACTTTGGCGCCAATGTTATTACCATCCCTGATGGCGATGTACTTGCATCACTGCTAACAATCCTACCTGAACATCCTATTGATATGATGTATGGCATTGGCGGGGCACCAGAAGGCATTATTAGTGCTGCCATTGCACGCGCATTAGGTGGAGATATGCAAGCACGTCTTGTACCACGTAATAAAGCTAAAGAAGATACAGAAAAAAATAAGCTGTTAGCAGCGCAAGAAGCAATTCGTTGCCAACAGATGGGCATCGAAATTGGGGGCATTTTAACGTTGGATATGATGGTGAATACGTCCGATGTCATTTTTGCTGCGACCGCAATCACCCCTACAGTGCTGATGAATGGTATCTCAAATGATCTGCATAGCCACAGTGCGAGTACTCTTTTAGTCAACGGTAATAACCGTTCCATGAGATTAATTAATAATCGATATTTTAAATAATCATGCATTAAAAAAGGGCGATATCACTATCGCCCTTTTTCTATTTGATAACTAACAAAACAAATTAATGTTGTTCTTGCGTCATGCGGTTTAATAATGGCGCAGTAAATACCATTACAATGGCAATTGCTCCCGTCACCAGACCAATCTTCATAAATACATCGCTGTACACCGCGAGAGATTCAACTTTACTGGTGATTTCACCTTGTGGTGCTGCCGCCATGGAAGCCACATAACCTGCGATAAATGCCGCAGCAGAGTTAGTTAAGAACCATGCGCCCATGATAAAGCCCATCAGGCGCTGCGGAACTAATTGAGCCACCATCGCCAGACCCAGACCAGAAATCATCAGCTCACCAATACTTTGGAAGCCATAACAGATAACCAACCATTGAACAGACACAATACCCGCTTCGTTCGCAAATTTTGCGCCGAGTGGCAGCACTAAGAATGCTGCTGAGCACAGTATCATACCGATAGCGAATTTGTGTGGCATCGGTAAGTTGTCACCCATTTTGTTATAGATTACAGCTAAAATTGGACTACCAATCATAATCCATAATGGGTTTAACGCTTGATACTGAGCAGGCTCAATGGCTAAGCCAAAAACTTCATGCTCAACGTTATGTAACGCGAAGAAGTTTAGAGACGTCGGCATTTGGCTATAGAGAACGAAGAACACAATCGCTTCTAACATTAGGATCAACGCGACGCCCATACGGCGACGAGCAATGCCTTTTAGCGCCATCATTTCTTTGATAAAGATAACTAAAATACCCAGAGAAATCACCGCCAGTGCCGCACGCGCAATGCCTAAGTTGTGCAGTAACCAGTTTGAAATCGCAATCAGTGCAACTACACCGACGATAGTCATCAGTAATTTGGAGATGACAACAGGTGCAAAGTCTGGTTTTGAACCGTGGTCTGAGACCCATTTTTTGCACATGTAGAAGTTAATTAAGGTAATGATCAGCCCCACTACGCTGAGGGAGAATGCAACATCCCAGCCGTAATGTTTCGCTAACCATGGCGTTGCCAGCATTGAGAAGAATGAACCAATGTTAACGGCCATATAGTACATAGTGAATGCACCGTCCAAACGTGGGTCATTTTTGTCATAACAGGTAGATAATAATGATGATGGGTTCGCTTTAAACAGACCATTACCTACCGCGATGGTAGCAAGTCCGAGGTAAACCATCGACACATCATGCCCAGAGTACGCAACGAACGCATAACCGACAATCAGCACTACCGTACCAAGGACAATCGCACGCTTAGTCCCTAAAACTTTATCCCCTAACCAACCACCGATGGCAACGAAGCCATAAACCAGTGCAGAGAATGCCGCGAATAACGTAATAGATTCCGCTTCCGACATGCCAAGCACTTGGCTGAGATAGATTGGGAGGATCCCCTGAAGACCGTAGTAACCAAAACGTTCCCAGAGTTCGATAGAAAAGATGAGATAGAATGAACGAGGTTGCTTAAACGCGTTAAGACTGACTTCCTCTTTGTTATTTGTTGTGGACACAAGTTACCTCTAATACAACCTGTACGTATGCAAAAAAAACCACGGGACGCTGTCTGCACCCTCGCATTGTTATGGTCTCAAGAATTCAAGCTTTAGAAGATTCACTTTTGGTAGGAGGAGTATCAATCCCTGACCTCAAAACAAACAAAACTGTGTGTAAATATTGTTTATGAATCGCGAACATAAAATTCAATGAGTTAAAGCATATTTGATTATTTATTCAGCATTACAGCGAATATATGCCAAGCCAAACAGAATAATCAGTTAAGCAATATATGCTATTTATGCACCAAAACTAATAAATTAGCCAGCATTAATTACCATACTTATAGATGCATGTCGTGATTAACTTCAATTTTTTAAAAAATCATGAAATTATTATCGCCCATTAAATAATCACTTGTTCACTATATGTTAAGCATATTGTTCTATCTTTAATCATTTTACTCGCAGAGTAACACCCTATAAACACCACAAACATACCGCGCAGCACCCTACGGATATTTCGTCTTGGTGGTAATAAAAACTGAATAGAAAATGAATTTAGATAGGTGATTATTTATTGACGTCACTACTGCTTGTTTATTTATCGAACAAAATAACGGAGTGAGATAAAAATAAAGGGGTATTTGTAGGAAGAGTCGTATTTTATGCAAAAAAAAGCCCAGCGACTAAAACTGGGCATAATGCATTCTATTAAGGATCGTACTACTAATTCAAACTACACGACATAGATGCATTATTGCATTACTTCATGTAAAGAAATGAATGTTGAGGGTAAATATATGAATGTTTACACAAGCAAACAGTGATATATATGTAATTAAGACCCTTGATAGCCTCAAAAGGTTCATCTTTTTTTTAATTATTTTTAATCTTTTTTATAACATCATGATTTATAATCATTTAATGTATAAAAATAATTTTAAGAATAGCAAGAATGGCAATTGCGTCGCTGGCTGCAACCCGTTAACCTACCCTTTAGGAATAAATGGCTAAAATTCATCCCAAGGAAGCTCAGTGAAACAGTTTACTCTCCCCCTCATCATCCTTTGCTCATTATTCATTAATTTGAGTCATGCAAAAACGGTGGCTCCTGTTGCACCCTCTTCAGTCGTGGATGAAAAAACGCTCACACAATTAGCCGATAGCGGGCAAGCGGAAGCTCAGTTTAATTTAGCCATGTTTTATCAGTCTCATGGTCAGCTCGATAAAGCGGTGTACTGGTATAAACTATCCGCTAGCCAACATTTTACCAAAGCACAAATCAACCTAGCGTTGATGTACCAGCAAGGGGCTGGCATTGGTAAAAATCCCAAAGAGATGCTGCATTGGATGGAAGCGGCAGCCAATGCTGGTGACCCTATTGGCCAAATGAATATGGCAGAATATACCTTAGAGGGCATCCCAAACCTATTGGAGAAAAATCCACAACAAGCATTAAGCTGGCTAGAAAAAGCCGCAGCACAACAGTTGCCCGCAGCGCAGCTAACTTTAGCTTATTGGTATGAAAAAGGTGTCGTCGGAGATGAAGACCCTCAAAAAGCCAATCAAATCTACCTCGCTCTAGCTGAAAAAAATCAGCCGCAAGCGCTCTATTTATTAGGTTATCAAGCAGCAACGGGAATGTATGACAAAATCAATTACACCGCGGCGTTTCAGTATTTTACGCGCTCTGCGGAGTTAGGATTTTCCCCCGCACAAAATAGCCTCGGTATGCTCTACTTGGCAGGTCAAGGCACCAAACGCGATACCGTTTCCGCCATTAAGTGGCTCACCCTCGCCGCTCAGCAAGGGGAAGTTTCCGCCCAGTTTAATTTAGCGTTAATTTACGCACGAGGTGATGGTATCACTGCCGACCAAGCTAAAGCTTGCCAGTGGTTTATCAAGGCCGCCAACCAGCGCAGCCGTGATGCTCAGTATGCCAGCGGAGCGTGTTATCAGTATGGAATGGGCGTACCGCAAGATGATGCGAAAGCCTTATATTGGTATCGACTTGCAGCTAAACAAGGCGACGAGCGCGCCCAGAAGAAAGTGATGATTATGGAAAATGAGTTGCAGAATGCAGGGAAAGGGAAATAGCCCTAAGATTATCTGCATGAAATAACTCAAAGTACCGAGCGCTTAAATTTCCAGTGCCGCAACAATCTCCGCTTCCATTTTTTCAGGGGTCGTGAACGGTGCAAAGCGCTTAATTGGCTTACCATCACGTCCAATCAGGAATTTAGTGAAGTTCCACATAACTCGACCGCCCAGCAGCCCCGGTAGCTCACTCTTCAGATAACGAAATACTGGGTGCGCTGCGCTTCCATTGACGTCTATTTTCTCGAACATCGGAAAACTCACACCGTAATTAATGTAACAGGTCTGCCCAATTTCCTCTGCACCGCCGGGTTCCTGTTTCCCAAATTGATTGCAGGGGAAACCCAGCACGACCAAACCCTGATCTGTATATTTTTTGTAGAGTGCTTCAAGACCTTCATATTGCGGTGTAAAGCCACAATGGCTGGCTGTATTTACAACTAAAACTACCTTACCCGCGTAGTCCGCCATAGACATGCGCTGCCCGCCAAGGCTTGTTGCTGTCAGTTGATAAAAAGTGGTCATCGTAACGTCCTCAAAGATAAAACATTATGAAATAAGTGAATACGCGATGGATTCTATTTCTTTAATATTTCCAAATGCCCTCATTCTCAACGCAAGATTCCACTTGCT
>NZ_JAMPSW010000118.1:0-9138 GCF_028484855.1 Providencia sp. PROV033
AAATATTTTGTTCTGTGCTGACATTTTGGTCTTATCTACAGACCGCCAAAAAAGAGCTATTTCTTTGTCGCTTAAATACCGCTTAACCTGCCCAACCTTCTCGCCAACATCCTCTGATCTTAGTTCTGACAGTGAATTGTGATTTAGCTTACCTATTCTTATGCAGTATGAAAGAACCTGCTTAAGCTTAGATAACATCATTGTGGACATTGTAGCTGCGCCATTATCTCGCATTCGCTTAAACATAGGTCGCCAATGTGACACTGTCATGTCTTCAGCTATCATCTTACCAACACTCGGCATTACATGCCTGTCAAATGCCCTCTTCCATGAATCAAGCTTCACTAGCTTCTGAGCCTGCGGGCTATCAATCCATTCCTTTATGCACTCAGAAATTGTTAGCTTTGAAAATTCTCCATCAATGGTCATGCTTCTAGTTATGATTGGGTCATTACCTTGTGCTAACTCCTTTCTTGCCTCCTGTGCCAAATCTCTTGCTTCTTTGAGAGTAATCACGCCGTACTCGCCAAGTGTCATCCTACGAGGCTTACGATTGAATCTATAGCGGTACTGAAAAACAATCATTCCGTTAGTAGTGACCCTTGCAGATAACCCTTGCCCGTCAGGGAATTCCTTAAGGCTATCTCGCTTTACATTATGTAATTTTCTTAGCTTTGCATCTGTGAGCATACTTTCACCAAACTATGTACACAGGTATGTACACACTTTTCATTGAACGATATGGAATATCAATGAACAGATTTGAACATGCAAAATTAAAAATCTCAATAGAAAAAGGGTTTTAGAGGATATTGCTGAACGGGTTTGAATTGATGCGAATTAGACTGATGCCTTACACGAAAGATCACTTGCTTGATTATTCCAAAGTTTATAAATCAATACGTTACTTACGATTTCTCACTTCACTATGCGAGATAGGCACACCGTTATGAACACATCATATAAGCCATTATGGATATAATTGATGACACAATTATGCACATCGCTAGCAACTCAACTCGTAATCATAACACAGACATATTTTATGGCGATAGCCAGTTGTTGATTATTATATCACTAAAATCACTGCGAATTTGGGTGACCAAACATCACATGATGAAGCGTTCGATAATGCACAGTTTAAGCGTATTGAGAACAGAAATACGTGAATAAGCTCGATGAAATCGACGCAGTTGAACAACGGCGCATAATGTGGGTCGCAAATTTCAATATTCGGTAGAAAGACAACAAAAAGGCTATCCGTTCATCAAGAGCGATAGCCTTAAACAAATGAAGGATTACCAACAACCGCGGTGATTACCACGTCCCCCCCACCCTCCATTACGGTAAGGTCGGTTGTATTGTTTGTCTTCTTCATTTCTGATTTTTAGTGATAGGTCATCAAGTTCTTTTACCAGTGCTTTCACTTTGGCATCATCATCACTAGCACCAGCATCACTAGCACCAGCATCATACAGCTTGTTCAATTCAACACGCTTATCATCAAAATCCTTCACTAGCTTAGTAAGCTCGTTATTCTGACGATAATTATTCTGGCTGTAATTATTTTGATATCGATGATCATAATTTCCATTGCAGTAAGGGCATGCTGCTGCAGATGCGGAATACAATAATATCGAAGAGACAATAGCGCCTAATAACACTTTTTTATTCACGGCAATAACCTCACAAGTTTATGGGTTATACCAGTTTATATACACCGTGGAATAAACGCCTTGAAATATGTCAAAATAATCAACTAAAGTTAAATATCATGAACCAGATCACCAAAAAAACCAAAATCAAAAGGTAAAAATACTTATAAATAATTAAATCTCAATATATTACACCAAAGAACTATCACAACCAGCGACGAGTTTGCTGAGCATAAGACTGCCACTCATCTTTAAAGTGAGCCGACAAAAATTTCTCTTCTTCTGGAATGGTGTACAAATCCGTTATTAGCCAAAAGACCAAACCTGAAACCAAAAAATAAGGTGAATGTGAAAATAACGCCAAGCTTAAGCTCATTGAAGTAAAAGCAAGGTATAGCGGATTACGTGACAATCGATAAGGACCGCGAGTAATTAATGAAGAAGCTGGTGCCAGCGGATTAGGCGATGTTTTTTGCTGAAGAAAATAATATAAACTCGCGCCAATCCACCCGAAAGCCTCGAGAGCAACTAGAATACCAATAATTCCCATCCATCCAGAAAAGCTCCAATAAAAGCCTTCTTTGAGGTGTAGATAATAAGCAGCAAATCCGTTCAGTACTAACCAGTTAACAAATGGGAGTTTAAAAATACGCATCACATATCCTAGATTGATATTCATATAACAAGCATATCATGGATAAAATGCTAAAAATTAGCGGTAACTATCAATAACGTTGTTCGGGTAAATACCTGCTCTTTTATGAACCGTACCCTAAAGAGAATACACTTTTTAATCCTTCAAGATTGGCATATTCTTGTTGGCATACTGAATTGCGCACATCACTAGGTAAATTATTTAATCTAGCTTGAATATTTGCAATTTGATCTTCTAATCCGTTCATTCCTTTCACTTCAACAACATCTGCATTTGCTTGCAAATAATCTGCAAAACTCCTTAAATTATTTTCTAAACTTTCGCATGCATTATTAGCCAATCCATTTTGAACCATAAAAGCGCTAACAGAGTCAGGTAATAATTGAGAAATCGATGGGAAAATAGATTGTTTCCATGTTTGAGGAAACAGAATCAATACTGCAGCAATAGCCAAAACAAGCAGCATCGATGAAGTGACTAATGGTGATAGTAACCGTCTCATTGACTATCCTAATATTCTATTTAACATGAAAATTAGAATACACAATAAACCGTAAAGCAGTTTTTAAAATAAAAAAGAGTTTGTAAAGAATATTCCAATTATATTTCCAATAAATAGGATTATCATCTAACAATAATCTTTTAACGAATTTACATAACCTGTCAGTAAAACACATTGTACTGTATATACTCGATAACAAATGAACATAAACCCCCTCTAGCAAAATGCCCTTGACCTTTTTATCTCACATAAAAAGGTTTTTTTTTGCCCAAAATATTGAATATTTTTAATCCAGTCACGTAATCCTTTGTTATTCATTAACTAATTATACTTATTCACATCTGAATAGGGATGTTATCCACAGTTAATGTGAACAACTTTGTTGTCCTCTAAGTAAAAACATTACGTGATCCCACGTAAATAACGCTTTAGCCTTAAATTTTTAAATGAATATTCTTTAGACCTCACAAATTTGTAACAATCTTTGTTATAGTCCCAAGGAAGCAATTCTAGATTAATTGGAGGGCAGTTTTCGACATGCAAGATATTTTACAACTGTTTCAAGCTGTTGGTCTTGGGTTAGTGTTACTCCTTCCACTGGCTAACCCGCTGACTGCCATTGCTGTCATGCTAAGTATTTCATCCAACATGACCAAAGAGCAGCGAGATCATCAGTCACGACTTGCTGCAATCTATGTTTTTATTATCATGCTCGTCGCTTTTTATGCTGGTCAATTAGTCATGAGTACCTTTGGAATTTCAATTCCAGGGTTACGTATTGCTGGAGGGTTGATCGTTGTCTTTATTGGTTTTGGAATGTTGTTTCCCAACTCAGAAAATAGTGAAGATACCAACAATCCCCCTGCTGATGATTTAAGTGTTCCCAAAAAACGTCAAGGTAATCAAAATATTGCCTTCGTTCCTCTGGCAATGCCAAGCACCGCAGGACCCGGTACTATCGCCATTATTATTAGCTCAACCGCATCTTTGCAAGGAGATATTGGCTTTGCACCTTGGGTGATCATCGTTGCCCCGATTATTGTCTTTCTTATTACCAGTATGATTGTTTGGATTGGACTACGTGGTGCAACGTCAATTATGAAATGGCTAGGAAATAGTGGAATTGATGCGATAGGACGTGTAATGGGCTTTCTATTAATTTGTATGGGAGTGCAATTTGTTATCAACGGTATTGTTGAAATCATCGCGCAGCTCCCACACTTACTGGCTGAATATCAGTAATTCACCGCTAATGCGTTATACGCATTTTTGACTTTCCACAAATAACGTGGCGCTTGTGGTGCGGGGTGTTTAGATTGAACATGCTGATAAAATTCTTCTGGGGATAAGTTATTGATCATTGCAATCGCTTTTGACTTATCATTATCAAATGTTCGTAATAATGCCCCTGCGCCATTGACGTAAGCCACAACGGTTGCATAGTACATCGTTTGAGGGTGGCTAATGCCCGCCAAGTGCTGCTCTTTGAGGATACGAATATAAGCGGTGCCAATATCAATATTTTTACGCGGATCTTTTAAATCGCTAGAACTTGGTTCACCCGCTCGCCCCTGAAAACGGTATGCATCGCGTCCTGCCGTAGATGCTTTAATTTGCATCAAACCAATCGCATTCGATTTGCTCACGACTTCTGGTCGGAAGTTAGATTCTACTTCAATAATCGCTCTGATCAGCGTTTCATCCACACTATAACGACTAGCAGATTCACGAATAAATTCATCATAAGGCGTTCGCGGATAGCTAGTATTGGCTGCCGTATTTGGCATTTGATTACGATTATCTAGCATTCTTGTTCTGTTCGCGGTTTTATTGGGATCACTTGAACAACCTGCCAATAGCAAAAGGACAAGCGCACTGCCGACCATTTTTTTCACTGTTATATCCTCTGCAAATTAAAACACCAAAAGAATAGCTAATCTTTAGAAAAATAATACATTTTTTACTTAACTTTTACTTCTGGACGTGTTTTAGTCATGTTAAATAATGATGTGGATTATCAACTCATAAACAACATAAATATCACTTTTGGCTTTTACGGGCATTTTTTATAATTGATATTGATAATCATTATCAATTGAGATATAAATATTATTCGCTAGAAAGACCATACACATTATAGCGTTAATACCCTTAATGTGAAAATGAAGGCTTATTCGAATCCCGTAATGCACTGAGTTAATTAAACAGGTGCTTTGTGAAAACATTTAGCCAATTAGTACAAGTGACCCAACGTTAGGACTTATTTATGAAAACATTTTTATTCCGATTATCTACGCCTTTGCGGACAGCACTCATCGCGCTTGCGGCTATTCTATTTGTCAGCCAACCCGCTTTAGCCAAGAAGTTTAAAGTGGTCACAACGTTTACTATTATACAAGACATTGCTCAAAATGTAGCCGGTGATGCCGCAATTGTCGAATCCATTACTAAACCTGGTGCAGAAATTCACGGTTACCAGCCGACGCCTAAAGATATTATGAAAGCCTATGATGCCGATCTTATCTTATGGAATGGAATGAATTTGGAAGTTTGGTTCCAACGTTTTTTTGAAAATCTTAAAGATGTCCCTGCGGTTGTGGTCACTGAAGGTATTGAACCAATGCCAATTCGTGAAGGGGAATATAAAGATAACCCAAACCCTCACGCATGGATGTCCCCTGCAAACGCACAGATTTATATCGAAAACATTCGTAAAGCATTCGTGAAATACGATCCCGCAAACGCAGAAACCTACAATGCGAATGCCAAAAAATATTCTCAAGAAATTGCAGCACTTGATGCACCACTACGTGAACGTTTAAACCGTATTCCTGAAGATAAACGTTGGTTAGTCACCAGTGAAGGCGCATTTAGCTACCTAACCAAAGACTATGGTTTCAAAGAAGTCTACTTGTGGCCAATTAATGCTGAAGAGCAAGGGTCACCAATGCAAGTTAAAAAAGTCATTGATACTGTTCGTGAACACAATATTCCAGTTGTTTTCAGTGAAAGTACCATTTCAGATAAACCGGCTCTGCAAGTCAGTAAAGAAACAGGTGCAAAATACGGTGGCGTACTCTACGTTGACTCCCTGTCAACCGCCGAAGGTCCTGTACCAACTTACATTGACCTGTTGAACACGACCGTTGATACCATTGCAAAAGGATTTTCACAGTAAATGAGCCATACAAATCAGTTCGAGCATCCAACGCTAATTGTTGATGATGCAACAGTTACCTATAACAACGGTCATACTGCAATTTATGATGCTAGTTTTAATATTCATGGTGGTTCCATTTGCGCACTTGTTGGCGTGAATGGAAGTGGTAAGTCCACCCTGTTCAAAACCATTATGGGGTTAGTCACCCCATCTTCGGGTAGTGTGACCCTGAATAATCAACCCATTAAAGCGGCATTAAAAGAAAATATCATTGCTTACGTCCCCCAAACCGAAGAAGTCGACTGGAATTTCCCTGTCCTCGTGTCTGATGTCGTGATGATGGGGCGATATGGCAAGATGGGATTCTTTAGAATCCCTAAAAAGGAAGATAAAGATGCCGTTAAAATGGCATTAGAGCGCGTGGATCTAGCCGGTTTAGAAAATCGCCAAATTGGTGAGCTCTCTGGTGGGCAAAAAAAACGCGTATTTTTAGCCCGTGCGCTTGCCCAGCAAGGTAAAGTGTTATTACTCGATGAACCATTTACTGGTGTCGATGTAAAAACAGAAAACGCTATTATCGATTTGCTGCGTAGTCTGCGTGATGAAGGGCATTTAATTTTAGTTTCTACCCATAACTTGGGAAGCGTGCCTGAATTTTGTGACCATGTGATCTTAATTAACCGTACCGTGCTTGCCAGTGGTCCCACAGAAACGACCTTTACTCAACGCAATTTACAGCAAGCGTTTGGTGGCGTGCTGCGACACATTAACTTATCCGGTCAAGAGCTTCACGATGATGATGACCCTCGCTCTGTCACTGTTATTACGGATGACGAGCGCGCAGCTGTCTTCTATGGTCACGATCATGATGCACCGGTTAGAAAAAATCAGCCTAAGGAATCCGAATGATCGCGTTGTTACTGCAACCATTTGAGTACAACTTTATGGTTAAGGCGATTTGGGTCAGTGCCATCGTTGGTGCGGTGTGCGCTTTCTTATCGGCTTATTTGATGCTCAAAGGTTGGTCATTGATGGGAGATGCCCTCTCCCACTCCGTCGTACCCGGTGTGGCTGGCGCTTATGCACTAGGATTACCTTATGCCGCTGGCGCCTTTTTTACGGGGATCCTCGCGGCACTTGCGATGACGTTTGTTAAGCATCTCACTCGATTACGGGAAGATGCCGTTATTGGGTTTATATTCTCCACGTTCTTTGCTGCAGGGTTATTAATCGTTTCCTTGAATCCAACATCGGTCAATGTGCAAAGTATTATCTTCGGTAATATTTTGGGTATTGCGGACGCCGACGTGCTTCAAGTCGAAATCATCATCGCAATTTCATTTGTTGTTCTGATGTGTCTATGGAAAGATTTACTCGCAGTATTCTTTGATGAAAGCCATGCTCGTTCTATTGGTTTAAACCCACTGCGCTTAAAAATTATTTTCTTCACCTTATTAAGTGCATGTACTGTTGCTGCTCTGCAAACGGTGGGGGCGATTCTCGTTATCGCGATGGTAGTCACTCCAGGTGCTACGGCTTATTTGCTCACAGACAAGTTTAAAACTTTGCTGATTATCTCAGTCTCTATTGGTACTGCAACAAGCGCGATTGGCGCTTACCTCAGCTACTTTTTAAACGGTGCAACAGGTGGGCTGATTGTGACATTCCAGACCGTCATTTTCCTACTGGCATTCTTCTTTGCACCCAAACATGGACTGATCGCCTCTCGCCGTAAAGCGCGTATCGAAGTGGCGGACCTGCATCAAAGCAAACAACAAGGAGCCACCCATGAATGATTTTATGGACTTACTCATGGCGCCTTTCGCATTTCCATTTATGCAAAAAGCCTTAATCACCGCGATTGTTACGGGTACTGTCTGCGCTATTTTATCCTGTTTTTTAGTGCTAAAAGGCTGGTCATTAATGGGTGACGCCATTTCCCATGCCGTGTTGCCTGGCATTATTATCGCGTCATTAATCGGTATCCCTCTGGCTATTGGGGCTTTTGTTTCTGGGTTATTCTGTGCCATTGCAACGGGTTACTTAAAAGAAAATAGCCGAATAAAAGAAGACACCGTCATGGGTATTGTTTTCTCTGGTATGTTTGCCATCGGCTTAGTAATGTTCGCAAAAATCGACACGGAGCAGCATCTCACACACATTTTATTCGGGGATATTTTAGGGATCACCGATGATGAGTTTAAGCAAATTTTGCTGTTTGCTGGGATAACCATTGCCATTATCTTACTCAAACGTAAAGACTTTATGCTTTACTGCTTCGACCCAAATCAAGCGCGAGTCATTGGGCTTCCTGTCAAATGGCTGCATTATGGCTTGCTCTCATTACTCGCCTTAACCATCGTGGCATCATTACAAGCTGTCGGGATCATTCTGGTGATTGCCATGCTGATTTCACCGGGAATTATCGCCTTTGTTCTATGTCGAAGTTTTGGTTGGATGTTAGTGATAGCGATTATCGCCTCCGTCACATCCAGTGTGCTGGGCACCATTGTCAGTTTTCATATCAATGCGACGACAGGCCCGACTATCGTGGTGATCCAAGCCGGTTATTTTGTTATCGCCTTAATCTACAGCAAGCTCGTCCTAGCCCGTCGAAAATCACGTATCACTCGCCAAGGTTTGCATACGGCATAACCACAAAAAGCTGAATCGGGGTCTCACCTATTCAGCTTTTTACTCTACCTTATAGATTCCATATCAAAGAAACAGCCCCGTACACTCTCCTTCCCCGTAAGAATAGGCACTCATCCAATTTTTGATAAAAATCAGCCACAACCATTTTCTTGATATGGCGTAATTTTTAAACAATGATCACTGTTAATTCCTAAATTGTCGCTATAGTATGGTATGAGTGAAGACCAAATCACAGTGAGGTGGATCATGTGGCAAGCGATGAATCGTTTATTAATTGAACACTTTGGTGAAGCAGAGCTGCACAATAAAGTGATTCTTTCTGGTGGAGATATTCATAACACCTTAAGAATCGATTATGGTGAGCATACTGTGTTCGTGAAACAAAATCGCCGTGAGTTTCTCCCCCTCTTTAAACAAGAGGCAGAACAACTCGAAATGCTAGCGAAAAGCCAGACTGTGACCGTGCCGAAAGTCTACGGTTTAGGCAGTAATAAGCATAATAGCTTTCTTC
>NZ_JAMPSW010000119.1:0-9085 GCF_028484855.1 Providencia sp. PROV033
GGTATAAGCGTAAACACTTACCAATAAAAAACCATATTCAAACTGATTTTGAGATGTTTTCGGTGCAAAAATTCAATTTATCATTTGTTTTTAGATAATAACTCCGGTTTATTCGTTTTGGTGCCATCCGCCTCATTAGGTGAGTGTAAATGTGTGTTTGATTTAATGTCGATTAATTTAATATATTCTTTTATATGTATTTACAAACTTTAATTAAATATGAAAGAGAATATAACAAAATGTTTCATTGCTATGGAATAGTACTTACACAATTTCACTCTTATTCTTGTTATTACCTAATTTTCAGGTATTAAATCTTATTAATGTGCCTCTGATTTGTTTTTCATTATCAGTTTTGAAAAGCTTTTAATAATCATATGGTATAAAAACATAAGCATCATTATCTAGATGGCTTAGAGCCAATACTCTGTACTGATATGACAAGCAAGGTATGGTTTACATTTGATATTATCGGTATTGAACAGGTCTTAGTTTTAACGTAGCTGACTGTTTTTTGCTGCGTCATTTAAGGTTGACAGTGTCTCTCACATTTTTTTGCCTCTTAATTAAAATATCTAAATTTTTGTTCAACTTGAGTTTGGTAAATATTAATTCTAAATATATTGGATATGTTAATTTGATATAAATTTGGTTACCTGAAATAAAGGTAATTTGGGTTTGTAATTTCGTTTGGTATTGTTTTTCCAAGAAAATAGCGAAAATACATTTACTTTCTTAGAGGAGCATTTTGTTTTAATCTCAAATGAGAGAAACCCTAAAAGCTTATCTAGCATTTTTTAATTTTATTGATAGATGAAACATTATATATTCTCTATAATGATTGGTATTATCTATATAGATAGGCATAACGAGAGGAAAAAGGCGGATGAATATTCGTGATCTGGAGTACCTAGTTGCACTTGCTGAGCACAAACATTTTAGACGTGCTGCGGATTCTTGCCATGTAAGTCAGCCTACACTGAGCGGTCAAATCCGTAAGCTTGAAGAAGAGCTTGGCGTGATGTTATTAGAAAGAACCAGCCGAAAAGTACTTTTTACTCAACAAGGTTTACTGCTCGTTGAGCAAGCAAGAACGATTTTAAGAGAAATTAAAGTTTTACAAGAAATGGCAGCGTTACAAGGCGAAAGCATGTCGGGACCGTTACATATAGGACTGATCCCAACAGTCGCTCCCTATCTGCTCCCACACATTATCCCCGAATTACATCGAGTGCACCCGAAGCTGGAAATTTACTTACACGAAGCACAAACCCAGCAATTATTGGCACAGTTAGACAGTGGTAAATTGGATTGCGCTATTCTGGCAGAAGTCAAAGAAACAGAACCATTTATCGTGGTTCCATTATTTGAAGAACCAATGAAACTCGCCATTTATGAAAGCCACCCATGGCATGACCGCGACACGGTTGAAATGGGGGAATTAGCGGGCGAGAAATTATTAATGCTAGAAGATGGTCACTGTTTGCGTGATCAAGCGATGGGATTCTGCTTCCAAGCAGGCGCAAAAGAAGATACACATTTTCGTGCAACCAGCTTAGAAACACTGCGCAACATGGTAGCGGCGGGTAGTGGTATTACATTACTACCTGATTTGGCGGTACCACATGAAGCTTGCCGTGATGGGGTTTGTTATTTGAATTGTATTGAGCCTGAACCTAAACGCCGAATTGTTCTGGTCTACCGTCCGGGTTCTCCATTACGTGGTCGTTATGAGCAGCTAGCTGAGACCATCTATAGCTCAATGGATAAGTATTATAGAAATAAAAAGTAAGAACTCAGATTAAATGCAGCAAAAAGCGTTGAAACAAAAAAAGTGATTGCGGGAGTCAACCCTGCAATCACTTACATGGAAAGCGTTATTATCGGTTAAAATAGTCGATTTAGACCATTCAGCGCCGCAACACGGAACGCTTCTGCCATGGTAGGGTAGTTAAACGTAGTATTAATAAAGTATTCGATGGTATTTCCTTCACCTTTTTGTTCCATAATGGCTTGGCCGATATGAATAATCTCTGCCGCCCGCTCACCGAAACAGTGAATACCTAAAATTTGAAGCGTTTCTCTGTGGAAGAGAATTTTCAAACTACCTACATTCATTCCTGCAATTTGAGCTCGCGCTAAATGTTTAAATTGAGCACGACCCACCTCATAAGGAACTTTCATTGCCGTCAATTCTTGTTCTGTTTTACCCACAGAACTGATTTCTGGAATGGTATAAATTCCCGTTGGAATATTTTCAACTAAATGAGCATTGCCTAAGCCTGATGTGATTGCACGAGCTGCAATCCGACCTTGATCATACGCGGCGGATGCTAAACTTGGATAGCCAATGACATCACCAACAGCATAGATATGCTCGTTGCTGGTACGATAAGCATGATCAACTTTGACTAATCCACGTCCATCGGCTTCAATACCAACATTCGCTAGACCGATATTATCGGTATTACCCGTACGTCCATTCGCGAAAAGTAAACAGTCAGCTTTCACTTTCTTGCCCGATTTTAGGTGAACGATAACGCCGTCATCTAAACCTTCAATCTTTTCATATTCTTCGTTGTGACGGATAACAACGCCACTATTCCAAAAGTGATAAGACAGTGCGTCAGACATTTCTTGATCAAGGAATGCGAGTAAGTGATCACGGGTATTGATCAAATCGACTTTGACCCCTAATCCACGAAATATTGATGCGTACTCACAACCAATCACACCCGCACCATAAATAATGACATGGCGAGGTTCATGAGAGAGGTTGAGGATAGTATCGCTGTTGTAAATTCGGGAATGAGTAAAATCGACATCAGGGGGACAATAAGGGCGTGAACCAGTCGCAATGATAATTTTATCCGCGCTAAGGACATCGCAACTACCATCTGCATAGCGCACACTAACATGCTGATCATCAACAAAAGTTGCTTCACCAGAGAACATTTGGCAACCATTGCGTTCATAAAACCCTTCACGCATGCGAGTTTGCTGACTAATCACCGTTTCGGCATGAGTAAGAATTTCAGAAAAAGAGGAGCGTAAATTGCGGGAATTATCACTGTATAGCGGGTTTTGATTAAATTCGATAATTCTACTGACAGCATGACGGAGCGCTTTAGAAGGGATAGTACCCCAGTGGGTACAGCCGCCGCCGACACTGTTATAACGTTCTATAACAGCAACGTTTTTTCCTTGTTTGACCAGCCCCATAGCGGCACCTTCACCACCAGGACCTGAACCAATGACAATTGCATCAAAATGGGTATGTTGTTGCATGAGGTAAGCCTGTTTTAATTCTAGGGACGTTGTGATAGTAACATTCGTTTGCCATCTTGTCTCAATTCGAAATCCTAAAGACAAATAAGTATAGAAAGTAGATAAAAATAAAGAAGCGCAAAGTATATAAAAAATTTATGAAAAAAAAGTCGATAAAAGACACAGCGTAGAAAAAACGAAGTTGGGTGAAATTCTGAAAATGGGAAAATTGATGGGAGGGTCATCTTTTCACTAAACTAGATTAATGATTTTCAGGTATGCTTAGGGAATGGGCGCATTCAAAAGTGATATTTTGATCTATTCGCGACGTTTTAATTGTAGAAAACTAGGAAAATCGTGAGCAACACTATTGGCGTTAGAGCAAAACAAAAAGAAAAAACTCGTCGTTCGCTTGTGGAAGCGGCATTTAGCCAATTAAGTGCAGAACGCAGTTTTACTAGCCTCAGCTTACGGGAAGTCGCCCGTGAAGCGGGCATTGCACCAACTTCGTTTTACCGTCACTTCAAAGATGTTGATGAACTTGGACTCACCATGGTTGATGAAAGCGGATTGATGTTACGTCAGCTGATGAGACAAGCACGTCAACGTATCGCAAAAGGCGGGAGTGTGATCCGTACATCAGTCTCCACTTTTATGGAGTTTATAGGTAATAACCCGAATGCGTTTAGGTTATTATTGCGTGAGCGTTCAGGAACTTCTGCTGAATTTCGTGCCGCAGTCGCACGAGAAATCCAACATTTTATTGCGGAATTAGCGGATTATCTTGAATTAGAAAACCGTATGCCTCGTTATTTCACTGAAATGCAAGCTGAAGCGATGGTCACTATAGTGTTTAGTGCGGGTGCCGAAGCGCTTGATATTGATGAAGAAAAACGTCGTCGCCTCGAAGAGCGGCTAGTATTACAGCTACGTATGATAGCTAAAGGTGCTTATTACTGGTACCGCCGCGAGCAAGAAAAACAAAATGATACAGACCCTGACTTAACCGAATAGTTAAAGGAGAGACAATGACGGAACACAAAAATTATGAGAGAAGCACATTACTGCTGTCTTTAGTAATTGGCTTATCGACTCATGGAACGTTCTCTACCCTGTTTAATTCCCTTGTGGAATTTTCTATTTTCCCCATCGTTACGTTAATTTTGGCTGTTTACTGTTTACACCAGCGTTATTTACACCAAGCCATGCCAATGGGATTACCAAAATTTGTCGCAGGTAGTTTTTTCTTAGGTATGTTCGGCTATGCTGCAATTTTACGCGTCCAACATCCTGATGTTGGTTCTAATTTTATCCCTGCAACCGTCATTGTCATTATTGCATTGTGGATGTATACCAGCTGGAAAGCGCGTAAAAAAGATCTGCAAGAACAAGCACTAGAAAGCGAAACTGAGCATTAATATTTTCCCGAATATTAATAAGCTATAAAAGAAACGCCGCGACATTATAGTGCGGCGTTTTTTATGGGATGTTTATAGTGAAGAATTAGCGTCGAGTTAGTAGTACACCACTTTCCATATGATGGGTGTATGGGAATTGATCAAACAACGCGAGCTTTTCTATTCTATGGGTTTTGGTGAGTTCAGCTAAATTATCGCACAGTGTTTCAGGATTACAGGAAATATACAGAATATGATCATATTCTTGTACTAACTGAACCGTTTTGTCATCTAAGCCACTACGCGGAGGGTCAACAAAGATAGTATTGCACTGATAATCCGCTAAATTAATGCCTTCTAAACGGTTAAATTCACGTACACCATTCATGGCTTGGGTAAAATCTTCCGCCGACATTCGGATAATCTGCACATTATCTATTTTGTTAGCTTCAATATTGTATTGAGCCGCATGCACGGAAGGCTTGGCAATTTCAGTGGCTAAAACCTTATTAAAATTTTGAGCTAGCGCTAATGAAAAATTACCATTCCCACAGTAAAGCTCTAATAAATCGCCTGTTGAATGTTGAGTTGCATCAATTGCCCACTCTAACATTTTAATATTTACCTGCGCGTTAGGCTGAGTGAAACTATTTTCAACTTGACGATAAACCATGTCTTTACCTTTTACAGGTAAGATTTCATCAACATAATCGTGGTCGAGCATAATTTTTGTTTTGGAGGCACGACCAATAATTTGAACGTCGAAACCTTTCGCAACGAGATCTTCTTTTAATTGTTTCGCTTGTTCAGTCCACTCATCCCCGAGTTTTTTATGGTAGAGCAGAGAAACGATTAGCTTATTGCTCAGCGTAGATAAGTAATCTATCTGAAATAATTTATGGCGTAGTAGTTCAGTACGTTTTAATAAAGGAAGCAGTTCAGCCATCATGTCATTGATTAGCTGGCTAGCGACTGGAAATGACGTCATTCGGATACGTTCTTTAGTCTCTTTATCAAACATAATATGAAATAGGTCATCGCCTTCGTGCCAAATTCTAAATTCTGCACGCATCCGATAATGGGATGTTGGTGATGAAAAAATTTCAGGTTCAGGCGCAGCATAAGGGGCCATTAAGCTCTTCAGGCGGTCAACTTTCTCTGCAAGTTGCAGTTCGTAATCTTCGGTGTGCAAGGTGTTTTGCATCATATGGCCCCATAAAACAGTCAAAATTCACGTCAGGGGCGAAATTGTAGGGCAAGCTGCGAAGATGTCCAGTTTTCATTATCGATTCATGGACACTGATAACTATTCAATTTAGGATTATGTGCTGTGGTTGAGGGAATTTGGTGAGAGTCCAGAACTGACGCGCAACGGTAATTAAGGTATCCCCGTCATTCTTCAAGCTACATGGGTGTTGGCATCGCTCGGCTATCCTAGTCACATACTTCAGTATGCTCCTAGGAATATCTTCGCTTGCCGCCTACATGCAGCTTGAATTATTTAGGGGATATAACAGGTCGAATTTTCATTTTATATATCGCTTCATATTTCATATATAGAAACCCAACTTGTCACTTTATAAGTCCGATACCTACCACACTTCTTATCGCTTTGTTGAATTTCAGCGCGGATCTGATTTTCGGCGTCGCGGAATGTTAATTCTATTGATTTTCCGAGTGTAAATATAATGAATAATAACAAGTCGCTACCACTATCGGTGGCAGCTCTGGCAGTGTTGTGTGGTATTTCCTCGTTGGCAAGTGCGAATCCAAGCTCGGCTGATGCAATGGTGGTGTCGGCTAACCGTTTCGAACAACCCATCTCTTCTATATTAGCGCCAGTCACTGTTGTGACCCGTGAAGATATTGATCATTGGCAGTCAAATACCGTGATTGATGTATTAAGGCGTTTGCCGGGTGTGGATGTTGCTCAGAATGGGGGAATGGGGCAACAAAGTTCCCTCTTTATTAGAGGAACAGAATCACGCCATGTTTTGGTTTTAATTGATGGTGTTCGTCTTAATCAAGCGGGAATTTCTGGTTCTTCGGATATGAGCCAAATTCCAATCTCATTAATTCAGCGTATTGAATATATTCGTGGCGCCCGTTCAGCAGTTTATGGCTCTGATGCGGTAGGTGGTGTTATCAATATCATTACGCGTCGCGATAATGATGGAACCACATTAAATGCGGGCATTGGTTCTTATGGCTATCAAAACTATAACGGTTCAACACAGCAAAAAATTGGTGAAAATACAACCGTTACGGGCGCTGCGGCTTATACCTATACAAAAGGGTTTGATGTGGAGGCAAGAGGAAATACAGGAGGACATCCCCAGCCAGACAAAGATGGTTTTCTTAATAAAACATTATGGCTAGGTGTGGAACATCAATTTACCCCAGATGTTTTAGCTTATGCTAGAGCTTATGGGTACGATAATCGAACAAATTATGATGCCTCTGAATTTGCTGGTATTTTGGCTGATACCCGTAAGCTATATAGCCGCACCTATGAAACTGGAGTTAAATATCATCAGGAGAAATACTCTACTTCATTAATGGGCAGCTATAGCCACGTTAAAGATTATAACTATGACCCAAGATATGGAAAATACGGTAAAGGTTCTCGTGCTGATGATTCGAAACAGTATAACGTTCAATGGGGAAATAATTACCAATTTGAAAATGGTACAGTTTCGGCTGGCGTTGATTATCAAAAGCAAACCATTGAAGCGGGAACATCTTCATTACCAAACAATGAATCAATCAATAATACCGGAATCTATTTAACGTCTCAGCAAGCAATCTCTGCTTTTACTATTGAAGGAGCTGTAAGGTCTGAAAAACACTCAGAGTTTGGCTGGCATACAACATGGCAAGCAGGCGCTGGATGGGAATTCATTGATGGGTATCAGCTAATAGGCTCTTATGCTACGGCTTATAAAGCACCAAACATTAGCCAACTATATGCTTCAGCGCCATATGGCAATCCAGACCTAAAGCCAGAAGAAAGCAAGCAATGGGAAGGTGGGGTGAAAGGGCTCACAGGTCCTTTAAATTGGCAATTAGTTGCATATAAGAATGAAATTACCAATCTTATTGATGCGAAAGCCGAAACTAATTGGGGATGGCAAAATGTTGGTGAGGCGACAATAAAAGGTATCGAGTGGAACGGAGATATGGATACCGGAATATTCCACCATCAGCTTACATATCAATATACTGATCCTAGGGACGATAAAACGAATAAAGTCTTAATTCGTCGAGCTAAGCAACAAATCAAATATCAACTAGATTGGAATGTTGCCAATGTAGATTGGGGGCTAACTTATCAATATATTGGCTCTAGATATGATAAAGACTTCGGTCAATATGATACTAGTACTGGTGACTATAAAAGATTAAAACTCGGGGGCGTTAGCCTTTGGGATATCACTGCGGCATATCCAATCACTTCACATCTCACAATTCGTGGTAAAATAGCTAATATGTTCGATAAAGACTATGAGACCGCGTATGGTTATCGCACCGCTGGAAGAGAATATTTCCTCACAGGAAGCTACAACTTCTGATAACAACCTATCTGTTCGCCCGACCATTCTGGTGTTTGACTCTGGAGTGGGCGGGTTATCTGTCTATCGTGAAGTCAAAAAACTGATCCCAAATGCACACTATATATATGCATTTGATAATGAAGCCTTCCCTTATGGTGAAAAAAGTGAAGAGTTTATTATTGATAGGGTGTACCAAATCGTTAATGCCATCGCAAAAAAACACCCACTCACCATTGCCGTTATTGCCTGCAATACAGCAAGTACGGTGAGCTTACCCAACTTACGAGCTCATTTTACTTTTCCTATTGTGGGTGTCGTTCCTGCTATTAAGCCGGCGACGAAGCTGACGCGTAATGGGGTAGTGGGCTTACTTGCTACGAAAGGCACGGTGAATCGAGAATACACTAAAGAGCTTATTGAGCGTTTTGCGACAGACTGCAAAGTGATTTCTTTAGGTTCAGCGGAACTAGTACAGTTAGCAGAAAGAAAATTACATGGCGAATGCTTACCGCTCGATGAGATCGCTCAAGCAGTCAAACCATGGCTAAAAATGAAAGAAGCACCTGATACCGTGATCCTAGGTTGCACCCATTTTCCTCTTATAGTAGAAGAACTCGAAAAAGTGCTTCCTAACGGTACTCGATTTATTGATTCTGGCGCCGCAATTGCCAGAAGAACCGTTTGGCTCATCAATAATCAGGCTGAAGTAACAGATTCAAATGAAGAAGACTTTGCTTATTGCTTATTAATGAATGAGAGTTTACAAGAATTACGCCCTGTTTTAGAGGCTGAAGGCTTCAAATCGCTGAAAAAACTGGCTATTTAAGCCAAATTCGTTGAAAAGCTGAGCGAACGAAAAAAAACATC
>NZ_JAMPSW010000120.1:0-8881 GCF_028484855.1 Providencia sp. PROV033
TACTATATTTTAATTATCCCATATTGTTTAATTTAATTTTAAAATTCCCATACATTTCATTTTCAATATTTACACCTTAATCGAGTTTTTTGTTTTATTATATCCTCCGTCGAATAAAACGAGGTAATTGAAAAAAGAAAAGTAGCCAATATATATATTACGTCACAATAAAATTACTAATTAATCCAATTAAATAAATTGATTAAACACAAATCAGTTAGGGGATACTATTATGAAAAATTTAACTTCTATTACTAAAAAAATCTTCTCTCGCGCTGTCATGGCGTTATTATTAGCCCCAACGTTAAGTGCTATCAATGCCTATGCAGACAACAATGGGCACAGTGGCACAATCCAATTTACTGGCGCGATTGTCTATGGAGCATGCTTAAATGAAGTCGGTAATAATAACGTCACTTTAAATTGCCTAGATGACAATGACGATATGGTTGCTAATAATATTGACCTCAAAAAATTAGTGAAAACTCAAGGTTGGACAGTCCTGAATGGTGGTCGAAGTTCCTATTCTTATAATTGGGTGAATAAAGATAAAAAAATCGGAATGTTAACAATTAAATATAGCTAAGCGTCAATGTTATGGAAATTGGGGTAGTCATGCTACCCCCCATTTTTTATTGCATCTTCAAACGAGCTTTCGCATCCCCAATAGCTTTCGCCACCTGCATTTGAGATACCCCACCTTTTGCTAACCGCTTATCTAGGCAAGATTGTAGAGACAGAATCTCATACACATCTAATTGAATTGCAGCACTAAATTTTTGTAAATCACTTAACGCCATCTCTTCTAATGCCTTACCTTGAGCGATTGCAGCCACTACCGCTTCACCGACAATATGGTGCGCCTCACGGAATGGAACGCCTTTTGCGACTAAGTAGTCCGCCAGCTCAGTCGCATTCGCATAGCCTTGCTTGGCGGCATCTTCACAACAAGCACGGCGAATTTGAATACCATCTAATACTAATACCGCCATATGCATGCAGTCTAACCAAGTATCCAATGCATCAAATAGCCCTTCTTTGTCTTCTTGCATATCCTTATTGTAAGCAAGAGGTAGCCCTTTTAAGGTCATCATCATCCCAGTTAATGCCCCTTGAACACGACCACATTTACCACGAATAAGCTCCAGTGCATCCGGATTTTTCTTTTGTGGCATGAGGGATGAACCCGATGTGACTTTATCTGAAAGCTCAACAAATCCAGCTTCGCCACTATTAAAGAAAATTAAATCTTCAGCGAAACGTGATAAGTGAACCATACCGATACTCGCATCCGATAATAGCTCTAATACATGGTCTCTATCAGAAACAGTATCTAAGCTGTTACGTGTCGCAGAGGAAAACCCTAGCCATGATGCTAATTGCTCACGGTCAATATCATAGGCCGTACCCGCCAACGCCCCACAACCTAATGGGCTGACATCTAAACGCTTTAAAGTATCTTGCAAACGGCTTTCATCACGAGACAACATTTCGCTATACGCTAAACACCAATGGGCGAATGTCACTGGCTGAGCACGTTGTAAGTGGGTATAGCCTGGCATCACTGCATCTTGGTTATTTTCAGCGGTGATGACCAACGCTTTTTGTAACTCAGTCACAGCTTCTAATAACAGCGCCACTTGGTCTTTACACCACAGTTTTAAATCTGTCGCGACTTGGTCATTACGGCTACGACCTGTGTGCAATTTTTTTCCTAAATCACCGACTTTATCAATCAGTTTACCTTCAACCCAGCTATGAATATCTTCGGCGTCGCTTTGCAAGATAATTTCAGGATCGGCTTGCACTTCCGCCAATAGCACATTGAGTGCTTGCTCGAGAGATTTTTGCTCGCTATCAGATAACACACCAACCGTCACCAATGCTTTTGACCATGCGACTGAGCCAATAATATCTTGCTCCGCTAAGCGATAGTCAAAACGCAGTGAGTCATTAAACTGTTTAAACCGTTGATCTGCCTGCTGACTAAAACGTCCACCCCAAAGTGCCATAACGAGTCCCTACCTGATTGATAAAATAAGTGTCTGCCCGACAGCCTTATTTGGCTATCGGGGTCATACTAATAAAACTATTTTGCTTTGTTCTGCTCTTTCAGCGCACGAATACGTGAAGAGAGTGAGTAGAGGCGGATAAATCCACCAGCATGGCTGTGATCGTAAACTTCATCTTCACCAAATGTTGCAAACTCTTCAGAGTACAGGCTCTTATCTGCTTTCTTCTGGATAGCCGTCACTTGCCCTTTATACAGTTTTAGCACCACTTCACCCGTCACATCCTGAGCTAATGACTCTGCGGCGGCTTGTAAAGAATGGCGTAATGGCGCAAACCAACGACCGTCATACACGACATAAGACATTTCCAGACCTAACTGCTCACGCCATTTGTAACTATCGCGGTCCAATACCAGCTGCTCAACACCACGTAGTGCAGCCATCATGATGGTGCCCCCTGGGGTTTCATAGCAACCACGGGATTTCATACCCACTAAACGGTTTTCCACAATATCGATACGACCCACACCGTGTTTTGCGCCCAGCGTATTGAGTGTTTCTAAACAACCCAATGGAGACAATGTATTGCCATTCACCGAAACCACTTCGCCGTGTTTCACGCCAACAGTCACCAGCTCAGCTTCATCTGGTGCGTCTTTCGGATCAACTGTCCATACCCAGCAATCTTGGTTAGCCGCATTCCATGTGCTTTCCAATACGCCACCTTCAGTAGAGATATGCCATGCGTTTTCATCACGGCTGTAGATTTTTTCTAAGCTTGCAGTCGTTGGAATATTACGTTCTTTCAGGTAATCCAATAACGCTTCACGAGAACGCAGATCCCATTCACGCCAAGGTGCAATAACTTTCAGTTGTGGTGCTAATGCTGTATAGGTACTTTCGAAACGAACTTGGTCGTTACCTTTACCTGTTGCGCCATGGGCAACTGCATCCGCCCCCACTTTTAGCGCGATTTCAACTTGAGCTTTGGCGATAATCGGACGTGCCATTGATGTCCCCAGCAAATAGCTACCTTCATACAGTGCACCGGTTTTCAATACTGGGTAGATATACTCTTCGATGAATTCTTCACGCAGGTCAACCACGTAGCATTCAGAAGCGCCGGATTGCAGTGCTTTTTTCTCAACGCCCACTAAATCTTCTCTGTCTTGACCCACATCGGCGACGAATGCCACGACTTCACAGTCATCGTAATTCTCTTTTAACCACGGAATGATCGCCGATGTATCTAGTCCACCAGAGTACGCTAATACAATTTTCTTAATGCCCTTTTTCATAACTTACCTATCCCATTAAATGCGTTATTTGTCTGTTTGCTTATTCAGTCCATGACTCAAGAAGCGAGAATTCGTGTACCGATTGCGGTGCCATTAAATAACGATGGCAATTGTTCTGCATGGCGCCAGCTAGCAATATCGACAGGGCGCTGTAAGGTAGAAGCCGCTTCCAGTGCCGCATTCACTTTGACAATCATGCCATCTGTAATAATGCCTTGTTCAATCAGCTTCTGTGCTTTGGTGGTGGTCATTTCATCAATTTTTTGACCTTTACCATCCAAAATGCCACTGACATCAGAAAGCAGTACCAGATCCGCATTCAATGCCTGAGCAATCGCTGTTGCAGCTTGGTCAGCGTTAACATTCATTAATTGCCCATCATTCGTGATCCCGATAGAGCTAATAATTGGCAAGTAACCCGAAGACAGTAAAAGCTTGAGTAATTTCGCATCACCCGCTTTTGCACTACCAACATGACCCAGTTCATCATTAATTTGCGTTACCACTGCGCTGTGACCATCCCCAAGAGACAATCCTACTGCTTGTAGTTGATGTTTAATCGCCCACGCTAATAATGTTTTATTCGCCGTACCGGCTAAAGCACCTACAATAATGTCGATTTGATCAGCTGGAGTCACACGCAGCCCTTGTTTCTTCACGACAGGTAATTGCAGCTTTTGCATCAATTCATCCACTAAACAACCACCACCGTGCACAATGACCAACTCACGTTGATGAGCCTGACGATAGGTTTGGATTGCCGTAAATAATCTTTCTAGCGCTTCTTCGCTATCGAGTAACACACCGCCCAGTTTAATGACTAAAGGTTGCATGGAGATTTATCCTTAATAAATTGCCATAAGAGCATTAAAGTAATGATTGCGTTTCGTTGAAACCAAACCGAATATTCATGCATTGAACCGCTTGTGCGGCGGCACCTTTTAATAGGTTATCTTCTGTCCCGACTAAAATCAGGTGTTCACCTTTCAATACAAATCCGATATCACAAAATGGCGTGCCAACAACCGATTTCAGTGCAGGTACACCTTTGTCATATAAACGAACTAACGGTTTATCGTGATACGCGCCTTTAAATGTTTGGCTAATTTGCTCCGTTGTTACGCCGGCTTTCACTTTACAAGTGATGGTCGCCAGTATACCCCGTGCAAAGTTGCCTAAATGTGGCGTGAAGATGACCTCTCTACCTAGATGTGTGGCTATTTCAGGTTGATGACGGTGGGTAAAAATACCGTATGGCTGCAAGCTCACTTCGCAGAAGCTATTGGTCATTGATGCTTTACGCCCTGCCCCTGAAACACCGCTAGTCGCATTGATCACTGGCCACATGTTTTCATCGAGTAAATCCGCTTCAATCAACGGCTTTAATGAAAGCTGAGAAACAGTTGGGTAACACCCCGGTACAGCAATCAGCTGAGCTTGGCGGATTTTATCTGCTTGCCATTCCGCTAAACCGTAAACTGCTTGCATTAACCACTCGGTGTTTGTATGTTCGAAACCGTAGTATTGCGGATAAAACGCCGCATCTTGAACACGATAAGCACCAGAAAGGTCAAAGACCACACAACCCGCTTCAAGAAACTGAGGCGCGATGTCATGACTCACTTCATGGGCGGTTGCGAGGAAAACAACATCGATACCTTTTGCCGCCTCAGACACATCTGTGAGGGGTTGGACCGGAAGATCAATGATGCCTTTATACTGGGGATGTAAATCAGAAAAGCATTTACCCGCATCTGCACTTTGTGCAGAAACCATCAATCCAGAAAGATGAATTTCAGGATGACGTTGTAAGTAAGCGGCTAATTCTGCTCCAGTATAACCACTGGCCCCGACAATGAGTGTGTTCAACATGTGTTTTCTACCTTGTACTCGTGACCCAAACAGTTTAATGTGTATTTTTATTCAAATAAAGTGCATGAATATTGATACTATTATGGATAAAGGCTGTCAACAGTGAATATTAAATTACCTGCATTTATTGAGATTTATCGTCAATTAATCGCCACTCCGTCGATCAGTGCGACCGATTCGCAACTCGATCAGAGTAACCGAGCACTCGTGGAGCTATTAGGTGGATGGTTAGAAACCTTAGGCTTTACGGTGAATATTCAACCGGTCCCTGATACACGAGATAAATATAACCTGTTAGCGTCGATTGGTGAGGGCAATGGCGGATTGATGCTCTGTGGTCATACGGATACTGTCCCATTTGATGACGGACGCTGGAGTAAAGATCCTTTCAAGCTCACCGAGCATGATGGCAAGCTATACGGGCTTGGTACCGCCGATATGAAAGGTTTTTTTGCTTTCATTATTGATGCGCTGCGCGATGTTGACCTCAGCACCTTAAAACGCCCATTACATATTCTCGCGACCGCCGATGAAGAAACCTCCATGGCAGGAGCGCGCTTTTTTGCTGCTAGCACGGAATTACGCCCTGATTTCGCCATTATCGGCGAACCAACATCCTTGCAGCCTATCCGCGCGCATAAAGGTCACCTTTCTAATGCTATCCGCATTACGGGCCAATCAGGGCACTCCAGTGATCCCGATAGAGGCGTGAATGCGATTGAATTAATGCATGAATCCATCTCTCACCTGATGACCCTAAGAAATACATTGAAAGAACGCTATAACAACCCCGCGTTTGTTATTCCTTATCCAACAATGAACTTTGGTCATATCCATGGTGGTGATGCGGCAAACCGAATTTGTGGATGCTGTGAATTGCATATGGATATTCGCCCACTACCGGGTTTAACCTTGCAAGATCTCGACGAACTTCTCAATGAAACCCTTGAGCCAGTTCGTGCAAAATGGCCGGGTCGTTTAGCGATTGAAGAGATGCATCCCCCAATCCCTGGCTATGAGTGCCCAACGGACCATAAAATGGTTGCTGTGATTGAGCAGCTATTAAATAAAAAAGCAGAGACCGTTAACTACTGTACAGAAGCACCGTTTATCCAAGAACTTTGCCCAACGCTGGTACTCGGTCCTGGCTCTATTGAACAAGCCCACCAGCCTGATGAATTCATCGATATGAGCTTTATTGAACCAACCCGCCAACTCATCAGCCAAATGGTCGAGCACTTCTGTTTTACTGAATAGTGTTTTACTGAATAATTTTGCACTTCATGCGGAGCCGACCAAGCTCCGCATTTTCTTCATCATGAATTTTTCTCTTGTTGTGCCTGAAAAAACATCAATTCAAGATTTGATTTAAGGGTTGACTCTCGCTCAATATCAAGTAATCTCTATTTAGACGTCTAAACGTATAGAAGTTTACATGGATGTATATAATCGGATAGTGAAACTAATAATTAAATAATAAGTCTGTTAAGGCGAGGTCACGGGTATGAGTTTCTTTCACGCAAATCAGCGCGAGGCGTTGAACCAAAATTTAGCTGAATTAGATGGGCAGATTAATGTCTCATTTGAATTTTTCCCACCTCGCTCAACAGAAATGGAACAAACTCTGTGGAAATCCATCGATAGGCTCAAAGTCTTAAAGCCGAATTTTGTCTCTGTTACCTACGGAGCCAATTCCGGTGAGCGAGACAGAACCCATAGCATCATTAAAGACATTAAAGATAAAACTGGGCTGGTGGCAGCACCTCACTTAACCTGCATTGATGCCAGTCGTGATGAGTTAAGAGCTATCGCACGGGATTATTGGGATAACGGTATTCGCCATATTGTTGCGTTACGCGGCGATCTCCCCGATAACAGCCAAAAGCCTGAGCTGTATGCTGAGCATCTAGTCGAGTTACTGAAAACAGAAGCTGACTTTGATATTTCAGTGGCAGCTTACCCAGAGGTACACCCAGAAGCTAAAAGCGCCCAGGCGGATTTAATTAATTTAAAGAAAAAAATTGAGGCTGGTGCCAACCGCGCAATTACTCAGTTTTTCTTCGATGTGGAAAGCTATCTACGCTTTCGTGATCGCTGCGTTGCAACCGGCATTGATGTGGAAATTGTTCCAGGAATTTTGCCTGTCTCTAACTTCCGCCAGCTCGAACGTTTTGCCAAGCTCACCAACGTGCGTATTCCAAGTTGGATGAACAGAATGTATGAAGGGTTAGATGATGACCCTGAAAGCCGTAATCTTGTTGGTGCATCGATTGCAATGGATATGGTGAAAATTTTAAGTCGTGAAGGGGTTAAGGATTTCCATTTTTATACCTTAAACCGCTCTGAGTTAACGTATGCTATTTGCCATACCTTAGGTGTCAGACCGCAATAACGCTTCTATTCCATATAACTTATCGGGCTATTTCATCAGAAATGAATTAGCTCGATAATATTTCCTATTTATCATGTCACTTGTAAATTACACTCAAAATTAGAGTAAATATAACCCATCATTATTAGACTGGTTTAGGAAGAATATTACAGAAACAATTTCAAAAACACGTCTAAATAGAATTAAATACAGTAAGCTTTTAATTTAAAATATGAAGATAGATCAATCCAAAACAAATAGTCTTTTAATGATGGATTATACAATGTCATTAAAACCCTAGAAAAACGCTACGTTATCTTTAATAATGACAGTACCTCACATCATAGAAATATTAATTTTCAATAACTTACATCCCTCACCAAAAAATCACATCCTATTGATACAGCGGTCGTGTATTCAATATAGAGATCATCACAATAGGTAATGCTCCCGCTCGATGAATGTGCCGATGATTTTGTCATGCATTTCAGGCGACTTAGAGTAACCTAACGTCTTACGGTTAAGACGCTTTAAGCGATTTCTTAAGTTCAGATTCTCTCTTTCTATTCGTTGGGTATAAAACTTACTTGCTACGTGTTTTTGTTTAGGCAATATCTCATAAGTACTGAACTTATCTGTGCACCAAAAGGCCACATTAAACCGAGACAGTAAAGCCAGTAACTGGCGAAGAGTCTTTTTGTTTCGACGACCAAACGTATGAGCAATAATCCGTTTTAGGCGGGGCTCCCAAGCATACCAAAGCCAGCGTTGTTGCTTCTTATTAGCTACAAAAGACCACTGTTCATCGACTTCGCAAAGGAGTTCAATGTGCAGATTATCAAGAGGTAAAGAGGTGTTCTGCACAACAAATTTAAATAACCTTTTAGACGATGTCGACTTACTAAGTGATGATGACGAGATTTGATACTAAAACGTTATCAATCGCGTAAGTGAAGATAAAAAAAGTATTCGTTTTATTCTGTCTAAATGAATACTTTTTTATTTTAAATTCAATTAGATAATTATGATTGGTGGGAAGTTTGGGTGAAATGGGCGCAAAACCCCGATTACATGATGAAATGAGGCAAAGTCAGAGCCAGATATCCACTCACTTCTTCCCTGTAACTTCTTCCCTGTAACTTCCTACACTGAAACTAAAACGCCCCGTGGGATCATGGGGCGCTTACGGAATAGTAATTAATAACATTAAAACAAATGGTTATAATGAATTGTCTGAATATTAGTTGCAGCAAAACTGCTTTTTTATTGTAAAACGATAATTTTTTCCTTTTTTTTGATAATTTATTGTCGTATATTATCAAAACAGC
>NZ_JAMPSW010000121.1:0-8734 GCF_028484855.1 Providencia sp. PROV033
TAAAATATTTTCAACTCTCACCGATGCCAAATGACATCTCCTTCAATTCCCAACTAAGGTTTGTATATGAATAATTTTGAGTTTTACAATCCAACACGTATTGTTTTTGGTGAAGGCAAAATTGGTGAACTGGACAGGCTGGTCCCTGAAACTGCAAAAGTTCTTGTGCTATATGGTGGCGAAAGCGCCCGCAAAAACGGTACCCTTGATGAAGTCACTAGTGCCTTAAAAAATCGTCAAATTGGTTATTTTGGCGGTATTGAAGCCAATCCACGCTATGAAACGTTAATCAAAGCTGTCGCCCTCATTGAAAATGAAGGCTACGATTTTTTGCTGGCTGTCGGTGGTGGCTCTGTCATTGATGGTACTAAATTTATCGCTGCTGCCGTCAATTATGCGGGTGATAAATGGGAAGTGGTGACCAGTGGAGGGGCGACTATTCAGCACGCATTACCATTTGGTACTGTTTTGACACTTCCGGCAACTGGCTCTGAAATGAATAAAGGCTCTGTGATCACTCGCGAAGAACTCCACGCGAAACTCGCCTTCATGAGTGACAAAGTTTTCCCTCAATTTTCTATTTTAGATCCTGTAAAAACCTATACATTGCCACCTCGCCAAATCAGTAATGGTGTGGTGGATGCCTTTGTCCATGTTATCGAGCAATACCTCACCTATCCTGTGAATGCGAATGTTCAAGATGCCTTTGCCGAAGGTTTGCTCAGAACCTTAATCGATATTGGACCGAAAGCGCTAGCTAACCCAACCAATTATGATGTCCGCGCCAATCTCATGTGGACAGCCACGCTCGCCTTAAATGGTTTAATTGGTGCAGGTGTCCCGCAAGACTGGGCTACCCATATGTTAGGACATGAAATTACGGTTCTCTACGGTTTAGATCATGCCCAAACATTAGCCATTGTTCTGCCTTCGTTAATGGAAGAAAAACTGCCACAGAAACAAGCGAAAATGGCACAATACGCAGAACGCGTTTGGGATATCCGTGAAGGTAGCGAAAAAGAAAAAGCGCTCAAAGCCATTGAATTAACAAGAGACTTTTTCGAATCAATGCAAGTTAAAACTCGCTTTAAAGATTACCAACTCAATCAAGATGTTGTTGAGCCATTAGTGAACAGCTTGGTGGCACATAGCATGGTGACCCTAGGCGAACATCGCGACATTACCCCAGAAGTCAGCCGCCGAATTTACATCGCATCATTATAAATCGTTGGTTGAACAAAAGAGCGCATCTATTGCGCTCTTTTTTATAATTCTGACCCATCCTAAATAAGGTGACTCTTTTTTCATCAAATCTTGGCATACACAACACTGACTAAAAACACAATGTTGGTATATCAGATACTCTCTATCAAGCTTGTACTCAACAATACGATTCCCCGCTCTCCTTTGATATTGAAAAGGGAAATCCCTGCCTTGTTTATATGCCTGTCAAAATGAACAATACTAAATAATTAATTTATTTTTTATGCAGTTAAGCCGATAGCAGATAACTCTGCTATCGATGTTTCGCCCTTCTCTAGCCAGATAATTGATTGGCAATGGCACAATAGCATGATCAAAATATTGTTTTGATTTTCGCCCCTAATAAGCCATTTCTTGGGGCTGAAATTTTAGGTATTTTATAGCACTAAATTACATAAAACATTTTTATAACAATTATTGTCTTCCTAGGTCGTGAGCCATGTTTTCTAAATCCAATATCTCTAATACTGCACTGCTCGCATCTTCATTGCTATTAACCATTGGCCGTGGCGCGACCTTGCCATTTATGGCGATTTATTTAACACGTCAGTATCACATGGCCATCGATATTGTTGGTATTGCCATGACCATCGCGTTAACGGTGGGAGTCTTATTTAGTATGGGATTTGGCATGCTGGCGGACAGAGTCGATAAAAAACGCTGCATGCTCATTGCCGTATTCGCCTTTATTTGTGGCTTCATCGCCATTCCATTAATGAATAATGCCCTGCTAGTTATTATCTTTTTCTCACTCATTAACTGCTCTTATTCCGTCTTTTCGACAGTTTTAAAAGGCTATTTCGCCGATACACTCGCTTTATCCTTAAAAACTAAAGTTTTTTCGCTCAACTATACCTTTATTAATATCGGCTGGACGGTAGGCCCCCCTATCGGGACATGGCTATTAATGTACAGCATTAATTTACCTTTTTGGTTAGCCGCCGTTTCAGCAGCTGCACCGATATTCTTTATTCAATGTTTTGTTCAAAGCACCAAACCTGCTAGCCATGTTGATGGTCAGCCGCGAGTGTGGAACCCTAAGGCGATGCTTCACGACCGTGCATTAGCTTGGTTCATTCTCTCAACCTTTCTTGGTTCCTTGATATTCGGTTCATTTACTACGTGGATTTCCCAATACGTCATCACCGTTGCTAACAGTGATTTCGCGCAAGCCGTTATTGGTGTCATCTTACCCGTCAATGCTGTCGTCGTGGTGACATTGCAATATGCGGTTGGAAAACGCATTACACCCGACAATTTGAGGCGTTTAATGACCTTAGGTAGCCTATTCTTTTTGGGGGGATTAGCTGTCTTTATGGGCTCAGGTGATAACCTCTATTTATGGGCATTAGGGTCATTTATTTTCACGCTGGGTGAATTAATTTATGCCCCAGGAGAATACATGTTAATTGATAGCATTGCGCCTGAAGGTATGAAATCCAGCTATTTTTCAGCTCAAGCGCTAGGGCTACTTGGCGGGGCGTTTAATCCGATGATGACAGGGTTCGTTCTCACTGAACTCGCGCCTTATTCCATCTTTATTATCTTAATGATTGTCACCGTATTGGCGTGGCTGAGTATGCTTAATGGCATGCGGATAAAAAACAAACAAAGCCTCGTTGTTTGATTGTATAAAACCCGCAAATGATAAGCCATTTAGCGGGTTTCTTTTTGCTATTTCAACATGGTCATTTTTAAAGTTTCTCCCAAAATTTTGATAGCATTGCGCCTTCTTGGGATCAACTCAGATGCATAATTAATACGTAAGTGATTTGAGTAACAATCTCCAGCAGCAAAGTGTGCTCCTGTCAATATTATTTATGGAATATGAAAAATACAAAAATCAGAAAATCTAATTTGTTATTCAAAGAAATAAAATTAATTTTAATTAAATTAATCTTTAAAGGATATAAAATAGGCTTCGCATACCATAACAAATAATACCTGCTATTTTTATAATCCTATTAACCAATAAAAATAAATATGTAATTTTCATATTAAAATTTGCTGCACAATTGTTGTATTGGCGCAGCATTATCTTTTTCATCATGAATATGTTTATTTTCTGATGGATTCTTTTAATAATAAAGCGCGTTTGCGATCAATTCCCCACCGATAGCCAGATAAAGCGCCATCATTTCTTACCACACGATGGCAAGGGATCGCGATTGCGAGCATATTAGCGCCGCAAGCATTCGCCACAGCACGAACCGATTTAGGCGAACCTATTTTTTCTGCGATTTCTCGATAACTGACTGTTTTACCAACAGGAATGGTTCTCAAAACTTGCCATACTCGCTGTTGGAAAGCGGTACCTCGGATATCTAGCGGAAGATGAAGACCTATTTCAGGGACTTCTATAAATCCAATCACATTTGCGACAACTTGATCGAAATCTTTATCTCCACCAATCAATTGCGCATGAGGAAATTTATCTTGTAAATCATTGAGTAACAACTCTGGATCATCACCCAATAAAATGGCACAGATACCGATTGAGCTCTGTGCAACAAGCACATTTCCCAATGAGCACACCGCTAAGGCAAAATAAATTTGATGCCCATCTCCACCGGACTTCCATGCCGTGGGTGTCATTCCTAAACGCGCAGTCGCCGTTTCATAAAAACGACTATTTGAATGAAAACCCGCATCATATATGGCATCCGTAATCCGTTCATTCTCAGCTAATTGAGCTTGCACTTGCTGATGGCGATAGGCATCGCGATAAGCTTTAGGCGTCAATCCCATCTGAGATTTAAATAACCGATGAAAATGAAATGGACTAATACCGACATATTCGGCTAACTCCGCTAAAGTGAATTGTTGATTCGTTTGCTCTATATACCGACAAGCAAGCTCAATTTTTTCTTGATAAAACTGAGCTTGCTGTGACATTTCATTACGATGACGTTTTCCTGAACGGAACCCTTGCTCTATCGCTTGCTGCTCATTATCAAAAAACAGCACATTGTCTCGATTCGGTAAACGACCAGCCGCAGATGGGTGGTTATAAATTTTTGACGTTTTTACACCATACACAAAATAGCCATCGGCCGATTTATCACGGTTTTTCAGCGCATTCCAGCGCTGCTCATCGGTGATCCATTGATTCTTCGTTGTCATAATATTAACCCTTTACTGATTTCACCATGCTCAGTATCTTCGGTTATTATATGCCTAACACTCCAAACCTTGCTTTTTAATTCGCCGTACAGACTGCGCCTTGTGTTTGTTCTTCAGTATTTTTTCGACGAACGATCAGCAAAATTGAACCAAGCTAAGTGCCTCGTTTTCTTTTTCTAAATTCACTTAATGTCATTCCGGTATGCCGTTTAAAATAACGGCATAAGTATGACGTATCTTCAAAATTTAATTCATCCGCAATACCTTGAATAGATAATATACCTCTCTCGAGCTGTGCTTTAATTTCTAACACCACTTGCCTGTCTATTAAAGCTTTGGGCGGATCATTAAAAAAATCCTTCACGATTTGCGATAAATAAAATGGCGTAATGGCCAGTTGTTTTGCGTAAAATTTAACATCCCGTTGCTGCTTACAATGCTGTGTGATTAGCGCCCAAAATTGCCAACATAATTTAGCTTTACGACTACGTTCCTCTTTAAAAATAGCCCCAGAATGATCAACTTGATTAGCGATTTCCAAAAAGAAGTTTTGCAGATGCTGGCGCAATTGCAGCTTTCCATGTTCTGTACGTTCCTGCAGGTAATAGCGAAATAGTGCGTACCAATGTGAAAATAAACGTGCTTGCGCCGATGTCATCGATAATCGAGGCTGAAAATTAAAAAAAGCAAATAGCGAGTTAGGTAAAACAAACGCAATATCTGTGGCAAAAGCCTTATCAATATGAATGTAATCAACAATAAAGTTCCTAGAGCGCTTTTGTAGCATCACAAATGTATCTTCATATAGAACAAATAAATCATCTTTACGTAAAGCATACTGTTTAAAATTAATATTAAAAACAGCCATTCCCTGCCGACCAATGCATAACGTCACATAATCTGGCGATATTACGCTATTTTGTAGCTCCTCAAATGTCGATGACCCAAGACATACGACGCCGCTCCATATTAATTGATGATGTTTTAAATCTTGCATATAAACTCACCTTACTGGATTTCGCTCCTTATCATTAGTTTTCAAAAGTACCTAAACTAACGAGATTTTTCCCTTATATACCACAAATAAATACCTAAAATAAGTCTTGTTAATTACCCCCAACAACGAAGAGAAATATGATGGTGTTATATACTGAACGACTGATTTTACGTCCTTGGCTGATGAGCGATGCCACCAATCTGTATCATTACGCTAAAGATGAACGTATCGGTCCTATTGCCGGTTGGCCGCCTCATCACAGCATTGAAGAAAGTGCTGAAATTATTCAATCCATTTTTATGCGTGATGGTGTATTTGCCGTTGCATTGAAAGAAGACAACAAAGCAATTGGGTTAATTGGTTTATCCATTGGCAAAGACAGTAATTTTCCTATTGGCGATAATGATGCAGAAGTAAGCTATTGGATCGGCGTTCCATTTTGGGGAAAAGGATTTATTCCAGAAGCTCTATGTGAAATTATGCGTCACGGATTTAAAAACCTTAAAATGGATAATTTATGGTGTGGATATTTTCAAGGTAATCAACAGTCTAAAATTGTGCAAGAAAAGTGTGGATTTCAATATTACGCGACATTAGCACCGCAATTTATTGAATTAATCGGTGAAACAAAAATCGAAGAAATTAGCCGTATTACCTATGAGCAATGGCAAGCGTGTATTTGACTTGCCGAATTACGACTCATTGCAGTTTATCTGACCACTCATATGGAATTTGTAACAATCTACTGCAATTCAAAGAAAATAACCGACAGCCCTCTCCCATCAATGCTATGATTTCCTGATATTTACAAATAACTTTTCATATTATAAAAATATCCAAGGTAAACACATGCACGACTATGGTATTTGGACAATTATCACACCGATTGTCACAATTCTCTTGGCAATACTCACTCGCCAAGTGATGCTTTCATTAATGCTAGGGATTTTAGTTGGTTTTACTGTTATTAATGACCATAACCTATTACTCGGTATTCGAGGAACAGTGGACGGCATCATTGATACATTTTCTTCGGCGGGTAATACACGTACCATTGTCTTTATGGTCATGATTGGCGGGATCATGCGTTTAGTCGTCGTCACCGGAGGGGTTAGAGCCCTCGTCCAGTTACTCACTAATAAGACAAAGTTAATCAAAAATAGAACAGCAACACAATTGCTCGCCATAGTAATTACATCCCTGATTTTTATTGAGAGCTCCATTAACCAGCTAGTAGCTGGTGCCTCTACTAAGAATTTAGCGAGACAATATGGCGTCGCGCCAGAAAAAATGTCCTATCTTATTCAAACTGCCTGTGTGTCGGTCTGCTCATCTGCTGTTATTAATGGTTGGGGTGCGGTTATTATGGGGCTAATAGGTGTACAAATCTCCCAAGGTCTTATTTCAGGTGAACCTTTCGATATTCTCATTAAATCTATTGGCTACAACTTAATGGCATGGCTATCGCTTGCGACTATCTTATTTTATGTATTCACCAATTTTTCTTGGGGACCAATGAAAAAGGCTGAAATAAAATATCAGCAAGATTTCAACGCAGGTAAATTAACAAAATCCTCATTAAAAAATGAAGAAGAAGAAATTATCGACCACCCGAATGCATATTCGGCACTGAATTTTTTTATTCCTATTCTTTCAACTGTATTAATGGTTCCTGTTGCCTTATATATTACGGGCGACGGTGATTTCAGCAAAGGAAGTGGGTCTACTTCCGTTTATTGGGGAGTTATGTTTGGTACGGCTGTTTCTTTTTGCTGGTTTATCGGAAGACGGCTATTAAATATCGATAACTTCTTTAAGGAATTATTCATTGGCTACGCCAGTATGCTAAAAATCAGCTCTATCATGATTTTAGCTTTCTTAATGGGTAATGTATCCTCTGAACTTAATACTGGAGCTTATATTGCTGAGGTCACTCAAGGTATTATGGCGCCAGGTTTCTCTATTGGCTTTATTTTTATTATAAGTGCCATCATGTCTCTAGCGACGGGAACCTCGTGGGGAACCTTTGCCATTATGATCCCAATTGGTGTTCAATTAGGCTTATCCGTTGGTATGCCAATTGAATATATGATTGGGGCAGCAATTTCAGGATCAATCTTTGGCGACATGACCTCACCTATTTCCGCAGATGCCATTGTTGCTTCTATGGCCACAGATTGTGACCATATAGAACATATTCGTACTCAAATGCCTTATGCATTAGTGACCGCAAGCTTTGTACTGGCTATTTATCTCTATTTAGGGTTTACCAATTAATACAGGGGAATTTAGATGTCTCTTCAACAAACATTAACTCAATTCGCGAAAGTTGACTTGCTTAAAGCATCGACCCCACTGAATCTACTCGATAATTTGTCACGTTTATATGGACGAGAAATCTATATTAAACGTGATGATATGACGCCGTTGGCGATGGGCGGAAATAAACTCCGTAAGCTCGAGTTTTTAATGGCTGATGCTTTAGCCCAAAATGCAAAAATTATTGTCACTGCGGGTGCTATTCAATCTAACCATGTTCGCCAAACGGCTGCTGTTGCCGCTATGTTTGGCTTAAAATGTGTCGCTTTATTAGAGAACCCTATTCAAAGTGAAGATAGCAATTTCCTGCATAATGGAAATAAACTACTCACTGACTTATTTGGCACTCAATGTGTAATGTGTGAAGAATTAACCGACCCACAAGCGCAAATGGCAGAATTGATTCAATCGTTAGATCTTAAAGACGCTTATATTGTCCCAGTCGGTGGTTCAAATGGAATTGGCGCATTGGGTTATGTCCAGTGCGCCATTGAAATTGCCCAACAAAAACCAACCAATATTGAGTTTGATAAAATCATTGTTGCTTCAGGTAGCGCAGGAACTCACGCCGGTTTAGCGATGGGTCTGCAAGAATTGCTTCCAGCATCGCAACTCATTGGTGTCACAGTTTCTCGTAAACAGCAAGATCAGGCACCCAAAGTTGAAAAATTGCAAAACGAATTAGCGCAATTACTGAAACTCGAAAAAACACCCGAAATCACTCTTTGGGATGATTTCTTCGCCCCCATGTATGGCATGCCGAATCGTAGTGGTTTGAATGCAATAGCGCTGTTAGCACAAAAAGAAGGGATCTTGCTTGATCCTGTTTATACAGGAAAAGCCATGGCTGGCTTGATTGATTACTTAGATAATTCATCCGATAAAACCCCTGTATTATTCGTTCATACAGGTGGAGCACAAGCACTTTTCGCTTATTCAGAAATCAACAAAACCATTAAATAATAAATATCGCTCTATGGGGGCAGTTATTTCCATAGAGCGTCTATTTTAGACTCGCGATTTATTCGTTAC
>NZ_JAMPSW010000122.1:0-8696 GCF_028484855.1 Providencia sp. PROV033
TCGCGAGTTGCTACCCATCAATTTGCAGGAGTGTTGGTTGTATTCTTTCGCTGACCTAAAGCAAGATTAAATCTGCGCTGAATTATACTCGTTTTTACCACAGCCTCAAAATGGTGTGGTGAGTGTGACCTAACTGCTTGTTGCTTAAAAACAATATCCCGAATCGCAGAGTTTGCTCATCGGGATATTATAATAACAACTTAGTGAATCGCGATTATCAATCGTAATCGAAATTACTCGTCGCCATTTAAGCCTGCACGGTTCAGTAAGAACTGAGCCAACATGGAAACCGGACGACCAGTAGCCCCTTTGGCTTTACCTGAACGCCATGCTGTACCTGCGATATCCAAGTGCGCCCAGTTATACTTACCAGTGAAACGCGCTAAGAAGCAGCCAGCAGTGATTGCGCCACCCGGACGGCCACCGGTGTTTGCTAAATCAGCAAAGTTAGAGCTGATTTGCTCATAATACTCATCTGCTAATGGTAAACGCCAAGCACGGTCACCCGCTTGCTCAGAGGCATTTAACAGTTCATGAGCCAGTGGGTTATGATTAGACATCAATCCAGTATAGTGGCTACCTAAGGCAATGACGCACGCGCCTGTTAATGTCGCGATATCGATAACCAGTTCAGGCTCGAAACGCTCCACGTAAGTCAGAGTATCGCACAGCACTAAACGACCTTCAGCGTCAGTATTCAGCACTTCAACCGTCTGACCAGACATCGTTGTCAGAACGTCACCAGGGCGATAAGCGTGTCCGCCAGGCATGTTTTCACAGCCAGCCAATACGCCGACTACGTTAATTGGCAGTTGCAGCTCAGTAATAAAGCGCATTACGCCATAAACGGTCGCTGCGCCGCACATGTCGTATTTCATTTCATCCATGCCATCAGCTGGCTTGATGGAAATACCGCCTGAGTCGAAGGTTAAGCCTTTACCGACCAGCACAATTGGTTTGCACTCTGGATCTGGGCTACCTTTGTATTCCATGATGGACATCAGGGATTCGTTTTGTGAACCCTGACCTACCGCTAAGTATGCGTTCATACCCAGCTCTTTCATCTGCTCTTCACCGATCACGCGGGTGGTCAGTTTGCTGTCCGAAATATCAGCCAGTTGGCGAGCTTGCGATGCTAAATAGCCAGCGTTACAGATATTTGGTGGCATATTACCCAAATCTTTAGCGGCTTTAACGCCAGAGGCGATCGCTAAACCGTGGGCGATTGCGCGCTCACCGCTGGTCAGTTCACGGCGCGTTGGTACGTTGAATACCAATTTACGCAGTGGACGACGATGCTCTGTTTTATTACTTTTCAGTTGATCAAACACGTATAAGGATTCTTTCGCTGTTTCCACTGCTTGGCGAACTTTCCAGTAGTTATTGCGACCTTTTACATGTAACTCAGTCAAGAAACAAACGGCTTCCATTGAGCCAGTTTCATTCAGAGTGCTAATGGTTTTTTGAATGATTTGTTTGAATTGACGCTCATCGAGTTCACGTTCTTTTCCGCAACCGATCAATAAAATACGCTCAGATAGAACGTTAGGCACATGATGCAGCAGTAAGGATTGACCTACTTTACCTTCAAGCTCACCACGGCGCAGCAGGGCGCTGATATATCCGTCACTGATTTTGTCCAGCTGTTCAGCGATAGGGGACAGACGGCGTGGTTCAAAGACTCCGACAACGATACAAGCGCTACGTTGTTTTTCCGGGCTACCACTTTTTACACTAAACTCCATGCGTTCTCCTGAATCTTAAAGACAAAGGTCGATGCTCCAGTTAAAATTAGCCTTTCGCATGATCTGGCTTATAGAGAATGAACTCTTTGTGTTAAATTGAGCAAATACCTAGTTTTGCTTATATTAAGCATATTCCGATATAGTACGTAGTATAGATAATGCTTTTATATCATTCTAGCCAAACAATAAACCAGAGTATATTTTAGTAAATGGCTGTCATAGAACGAACTTAGCCATTTTCATCCCAAAAGACAAGTTTTCACAGGCGTAATAAGCGTGATCATTATTCGATATTTGGTTCGGGAAACCCTAAAAAGTCAGCTGGCGATACTTTTTGTCCTTTTGCTGATCTTTTTTAGTCAAAAGTCCATCGACATCTTAGGTGCCGCTGTTCAAGGGAATATTCCTTCGAATTTAGTTCTTCCATTATTAGGATTAGGTGTGCCGGAAATGGCTCAGCTCATCTTACCTTTAAGCCTATTTCTTGGGCTATTGATGACTTACAGCAAATTGTACACAGAAAGCGAAATTACTGTGATGCATGCCTGCGGTCTGGGTAAAAGTGTGCTTGTGAAAGCGGCACTGGTACTCGCTGCATTAACCGCTTTAGTTGCGGTTGCCAATATTACGTGGATGCTGCCTTGGTCGTCTCAGTATCAAGAGCAAGTATTGGCCGATGCGAAAGCCAACCCTGGCTTAGCCGCAATGGTGGAAGGGCAGTTTAAAACCACCAAAGATGGCAACTTTGTGTTGTACATCGGTGAAGTCAAAGGCAATGATTTTAAAAATGTTTTCTTAGCACAGCTGCGTACAGCCAATGAGCAACGTCCATCCGTTGTTGTGGCAGATAGCGGTTATATGAAAGAAGATGAATATGGTCGCCAAATGGTGGTGCTGGACCAAGGAACACGCTACGAAGGTACTGCGATGTTACGCGATTTCCGCATCACTGATTTTGTGAATTACCAAGCGGTTGTTGATCATAAAGCCACGGATGTGAGCACTGACAAAGTGGAACAAAAAACCATGATGCAGCTGTGGAATGAAGATAACCCTGAGGTCAATGCTGAATTCCACTGGCGTCTAACCATTGTGTTCTCTGTGGTCGTGATGGCGTTGATGGTAGTGCCGCTGAGTGAAGTGAACCCTCGTCAAGGGCGCGTACTCAGTATGATCCCTGCCATGTTGTTGTATCTGATTTTCTTCTTATTACAAAGTACGTTACGTAATAGCGCCGATAAGGGAGACATCGATCCTAAATATGCGATGTGGGCGGTTAACTTGGGTTACTTGCTATTAGCAGTGATTCTGAATTTATGGGATACCGTACCAATGCGCAAAATACGCGCTAAGTTGACCAGAGGGGTTGCCTGATGTTTGGTGTTTTAGATAGGTATATCGGTCGAACTATCCTCAATTCGATTTTGATGACGCTGTTTTTATTGGTTTCCCTTTCAGGGATCATCAAATTTGTCGAGCAGCTTCGCAAAGTGGGTGACGGTGATTACACGGCGATGAGCGCAGGGGTTTTCACCTTATTAACCGTTCCCAAAGATATCGATATTTTCTTCCCAATGGCGGCATTATTGGGGGCATTGTTGGGATTAGGAGCGTTAGCTTCCCGCAGTGAACTGGTGGTGATGCAAGCGTCGGGTTTTACCCGTTTGCAAATTGCGATGTCGGTGATGAAAACAGCGATTCCATTGGTTATCGTTACGATGATCATGGGGGAGTGGGTTGCACCTGCAGGCGAACAATGGGCGCGTAATTACCGCGCAGAAAAAATTGTGGGTAGCTCTTTGGTCGTAACAGATTCAGGTATGTGGGCGAAAGATGCCCATGACTTTATCTATATCCAGCGCATTAAAGATGCAAGCACCATCCAAGATGTTTCTATTTATCGCTTCGATGATCATCGCAAATTAGAGTCAGTGATGTTTGCGGCACGTGGAACTTACGATGCAGATAAAAAATTGTGGGTATTATCCCAAGTTCAGGAATCTATCTTAGGTAGCCAGCAAAAAATCACGGGTTCACAGCGTTTAACCTATGACTGGAAAACCAATCTAACACCGGAAAAATTAGGGATTGTTTCCCTGAATGCGGATTCCCTCTCGATTCGTGGGCTATATCAGTACATCACGTATTTGAAAGAGAGTGGACAAGTGGCTTCGGTGTATCAGCTGAGTATGTGGCAAAAAATTCTGGCGCCATTGTCTGCGGCGGTAATGATGTTGATGGCGGTTTCCTTTATCTTCGGACCTCTGCGTACTGTTCCAATGGGGGTACGTGTGGTTTCAGGGATTGTTGGCGGCTTCTTGTTCTACATCTTAAACCAAGGTTTTGGTAACTGGAGTTTGGTTTACTCCATTCCGCCTGTGGTTGCAGCAGCGCTGCCGAGTGTCTTGTTCTTGGGTGTGAGTATCTTCTTGTTAGTTAAACGAAAATAGTTCATTCCCTTTAAATTGAAAAAAGGCTGTAGAATCGAATGATTTTACAGCCTTTTTTATTGCTGATGGCAAGTCTCCATTTTAAGAACACACTCATTTTATGCTGAAGATAAAATTACCGAAATTACTCAGCATCGATTGAATTTTTCCTTGTGGCTTAAATAATCCATGCTGGATCCTTTTTTGTTCCGTCTGAGATGTATATTCACCGATAATGTCTATCACGTTTTTTCCACTTTTGTTGGCAATCTGTTGTGCATAAGAGAAAGAACCGCCATTTGCACTGTATGATTTTCTAATTCTGTAAGCATTTCTCCAGGTTGCTTGGATGAATGATTGCTTTGCTTCGATCATGGTATCTGCGAATCGTTTTTTATACTCGGCGGTGGCTTCAATGTTCGGATCATCCGCTTTTTCATTAACCAGATCTTGAAAGATCTATTTCGACATAGTCTAGTTTTTTAGGCTGTGGAAAGGCTTTTTGATGATTAAATACATTTCTGAGTTGCTGTACTCATTCAGAAACAGTGTTCGTTCCTGATTATATGGAGCTGGGAAGTAATATGTTATGAGCGAAAAGCGGGATAATTTTCATCTTAGTTCCTTTGTCAATAATGAGTGATAAGGTCTAAGAGTAGCGAAAGGTCATCCTAAAATATTGCATAAAAAACAGTTGGCTATCAGAAAGAGTGGCGAATGAAAAACTGCCTGAAGGGCTCAGGCAGTTGTCACGATAAATGTCAGTAGGCGCACAAATCCGCGTTTTAGGGTAGGGGTATAACTCGCCAGTGCATTAATCGCGTCGGCGGTACCCTTTCAATTTTTCCCATACGCATGGTTAGAGGACAACGAAGCGACCATATCGTTAACACCGGCAGTTAACTTACTGAACTTGCTACCCTCTTTACGGGTCATCACCACGAATACCGCAATATTTTGCTGTGGGATCATCGCCATATAGGTATTAAATCCGCCGCCGCCACCGGTTTTCTGGTAGATCCCCGGAATACCGTTTTTAGGCTTCATATAAACCCAGCCTAGACCCAGCCCATCAGCGTAACCAGCGACATCCATTCCCTTGGCATCAATAAGTTTTTCACGTGGGAAGAAAATACCCTGTTCGCGAGCTGCGGTGGCTTTACGTAAGTTATTATCTGTGGATAAAAATTGCTGCATCCACTTCTGCATATCAGCAGGGGTTGAGTATACGCCGCCGCTACCTGCCGCCGCAAGGGTGTTGTGGCATGGGCTTGGCTTGGTGCCTTCCATTAATCGGGCACACTGATTTTTACTTGGCGTATAGGTGGTATCCGTCATTTTCGCCGGAGAGGTCACGTATTTGCTGAACAATTGCGGGTATGACTGCCCCGTTGCTTTAACCATGGCATCAGCAAGTAAATCATAGGCGAGGTTGGAATAAGCCGCTTCAGTGCCCGGCGTAAAATCGAGCTTACCGGTTTTCAGCCATGTCCAACGGTTCTCTTGGGTTGGCCAAATAAACACCGGACGCCCCCATTTTCCACCGGGTTGCTCACGAGGTAAGCCACTGGTATGGCTCGCTAAATGATACAGTCGGATAGGCTGTCCGCTGTTGTTATCTGGAACAGTAACGCCGTTGTAGCTGTATTGCTGTAGCGGGTCGGTAATCGCTAATTTTTTATCTTGCTCCAGTTTAATTAAGATTTCACTGGTCATTAATTTGCTAACAGAAGCGATACGGATCAGGGAATTAGGACCCGGTTTTTGTCTGCTACCCGGCGCAGTTTCCCCATAATAGCGGGATAAGGTTTGGTTATTATCAATAACGATAATCGCCATGCCACGGGCATCGCTTTCGTTATAAATGCGGTTCGCATACATATCGACAATTTTGGTGACTCGTTCGTAAGTTCGTCTATCACCTTCGAATATTTGCCATTCGGAATTACCTGCAAGCATGCCACTTTGTGGGGTTTGCGAGGTTCTTTCTGTCGTTGAGGAGCACGCCATCAATGCCGCAGACAATGCGGATACCGACAAAATTTTAAGAAACGTTTTCTTCATGTTTGAAGCCAGCCGATATGATTGTTTATAAAAGGCTTTTCAGCCAATATTTATTTTTTCTTCGAGAAAATTTTCATTATGACACCAATTAAGATGCCAATAACCAGACCAGTGGCTATCCATCCAACAAAGCCCATAAAATATGCCTTTATAATTTTACATAAGAGTGCGGATAAACTAACAAAAATTACGCTTTGTCGCCAGTCACACAAAGGTTAAGGCTATGAAAATAGTTATAGGAAAATTAGCATAGATATTCAAATCTTGTTGAACATAACAGGGGATATTGTGTTTTTCATTGGAGGATTTTTGTAGGTGCTTTTTTTTTAATCGAACAATCTGATTCTTCAAGATAAATGTTGCCACTAGGCATAAGGCAAGTATAATGGCAGCGTTTTCCAAGAAACACATCACTTCGTGCCGGAGTGGCGGAATTGGTAGACGCAGTTGATTCAAAATCAACCGCCTTCGGGTGTGCCGGTTCGAGTCCGGCCTTCGGCACCATAAGAACATCAAGAGACGTCAACCGACGTCTTTTTTTGTATCTGAAATCCAGTGTTTGCAAGGCTTCCCTCGCGTTTTCAGTCAATGCATGTCAACTTAACTCAACCCACATCAACCTCCGTGTGAGTATACATCTGAGTATATCTTCGCTTCGATAATGTTTGTATACTCATTATATCTCGAACTATCGATGCTAAAGCAATGCAGGCGCAGCCTGTGGCGTAGGTGTATAGTTGGTTATATCACTCAAAATCATCGACTGTAATCTGAGATATCTCGTTTATATACTCACTCTGGGGTGAAGAGGACAAAGAATATGGCATTAACCGATACGAAAGTTCGTGCAGCTAAACCAGACGAGAAAGCTTATACACTGACAGACAGTGATGGCTTGTTTCTGTATATTCACCCCAATGGCTCTAAATATTGGCGCTTCCGTTTTCGCTTTGGCGGCAAACAACATTTAATGGCCTTTGGCGTATACCCTGAAATTTCTTTAGCGGATGCAAGAGAAAGAAGGGATGCAGCTAGAAAGCAAGTTGCTTTAGGTATCGATCCTCGTGAACTCAAGAAAGAATTAAAGGAAGAACAACAAAAGGAATTTAATACCTTTGAGAAGGTTGCTCGTGATTGGCATGCGACGAATAAGAAGTGGTCTGAAGGGCATAGCCATCGAGTGCTAAAAAGTCTTGAAGACAATATCTTTGCTGCTATTGGTAAACGCAATATTGCTGAACTGAAAACTCGCGATCTACTCGAATCGATTAAAGCCGTAGAGATGTCTGGACGTCTTGAGGTGGCAGCACGTTTACAACAGCGCGTAACTGGCATTATACGTTACGCCGTACAAAGTGGTTTAATTGACTATAACCCAGCACAGGATATGGCTGGTGCAGTTGCGACAGGTAAACGAGTCCACAGAGCCGCTTTAGAGCTTAAACGTCTACCCGAGTTCTTACAACGTATCGATGATTATAAGGGAAGACCTTTAACTAAACTTGCCGTTAAACTTACTCTATTAGTTTTTATTCGTTCTAGTGAGCTACGTTTCGCCCGTTGGGATGAAATTGATTTTGATAATGCAATGTGGACGATCCCTGCTGAACGCGAAGCGATAGAAGGCGTTAAACACTCTCATCGCGGATCAAAGATGCGAACTCCTCACTTAGTTCCTTTAAGCCGACAAGCTATTGAGATCTTAAAACAGATCTATCAATTCAGCGGTAATCATGAGCTGATCTTTATCGGTGACCATAACCCTAGAAAACCCATGAGTGAAAACACGGTAAACAACGCATTACGTGTGATGGGCTACGACACTAAGACGGAAGTGTGTGGGCATGGTTTTAGAACGATGGCGTGTAGCTCGTTGATTGAGTCAGGGCTATGGTCGAAAGATGCAGTAGAAAGGCAGATGAGCCACCAAGAACGCAACTCATTAAGAGCTGCTTATATTCATAAAGCAGAGCATATTGAGGAACGGCGGCTGATGGTGCAATGGTGGGCTGATTATCTGGATGCGAATAGGCATAAAGAGGTTTCACCATTTAGTTTTGCTAAACTGGGTAATTCATTAAAGCCAATTTAAATCAGGTTATTTAATTGATTGGGTATGGAGTAGGGCTAACAGGATATGATTTCTGCCTCACGGTGAGCACGATTTTGCATGAGAAGGGATAAAATGCTACATAGATTGAACTGGGTATATCGATATGTATGAAAATCTAGGGGCTCTTAACCTTGTCTGGTATATGGATAAACTGAAGGAAGTAATGCAATGGTATGCGTGCTACAGATGAATTGGAGTGTAGAGTAAGCAATGTGGTGCATGTGAATTTTCAGCAACTATAGTTATCCTTATACATAGGGATAACTATTCGTTTTTAATTTTATAGGAGTATCAGTTCAATATTGTGATAGATGTCAAGATAATCGTTTCCATTGCTAATTTTTA
>NZ_JAMPSW010000123.1:0-8605 GCF_028484855.1 Providencia sp. PROV033
GAGAGATGATCCAGTGGTATGCGGACTATATTGATGAGTTGGAGGGGACCAGTATCCTAAACTCAGTAGTTTAGATAGCTGGATAGAGTTGTTATCATAATGGGGGATTTATATAACCGATTGTGCTTTAACTTAAACTTAATGATTTTGAAAACTGATATCTATAGGTTAGACTCATTAATATTATTAACTTTTGAGGTGATTTTATTATGGCTGAGACTATCAATATTAGTGAGCTAGCCCACATTGTATCAAAGGATATTTTTGAGTGGTTTAGGTGGGAGAAAATTGAGTTTTATGATGAAAATTTTTCTTGTAGGAAACAAGATGAGCACTTCTCTAAAGAAGAAAAAGATGAAAAAGAAGAAGAAAGTGTTGTGGAAGAGGATGAAACCGATAGTGAAGAAAAAAAAGCAGTGAAGACTCATCCTGTCGATATTGTTTTCAAATATAGGGACCCATATAGTGGAAAGGATGTATTATTTAATACTGATTAAAAAAGTTATGCATCCAATAGTATTAAGGCAAGTGATGTAAGAGATATGTTGAAATCAATTGCTAAAACAATTGATTGTGCCTCAATAAGTTCTGAATGGAAGAATAGGTATGCAATTAAGTCAACTAAATATGAAATAAGAGGAATGTTGTTTATATATAACCATGATGGAAATTACCATAAAAATTTTTATGATGTATTTAAAACGGAAAAGATAAATAATAGGCGTAAGTTAGGAATCGATTTGGCATCCATTGGATTAAAAACAAATCAACAGATTCATATTGTTGAACCATTAATGATTAGTTATATGACTACTATTATTGCTGATGTTGATAAACTACATAGAGAAGGTTCATTTCCTCGACATAAGTATTCATTTTATTACCCTGAATTGATAAGAAATAAAACTATAAGTGGAGATAAATACTCAAGGCCAGCAACTATAGAGGCAATAACCGCCCCTTATTTAATTATTGAGCATGATGAAGTAATTGTTGAGAGTAGAGTGGAAGGTGAATATGATACATCTCCAGCAGGATTTGTTATTTATTATAATAGGCAAGGTAATGATCCATATGAATTTGTGTATCTCTTCGATACATTATCTAGATACCAGATATTAAATGGAGATTATAAAATTAGACTGAGATTAGCTCATTACTTACCCAATAAAGATATTATTAGTCATTTTGAGAAGGCAAAGGAGATATATATACGTAGTTGGGGGTATGATGATAATAAAAGAAATATTTTAAATGAAATTGATGTAAATGAAATAACGCTGAAACAGACCTGTTTTAAAACAAAAGAAGTTGCACAGAGGAAAAAATGAGTAAAGATAATTATGGAAATAAAACGGGCGCTATATATAGTGCAACAGATAAAGCAATCTTTGATGCATTGCAGCAATATAAGGTAACAAGAGATGACTTAAAAGATTTATATTTCAAAAGAGGGATTATTATATCAAATAAAACCTCTAAGGAGAGTTTGGCGGATAACTTTTCAAAATATATTCATGGGTATGAAGATTACGAATATTTATCAAAAATTTTAGGTGTTGCGACTCAAAGAGAGAGAACTAGATCGATAGATTTACTAAGTAAATCTATCGAAGGAAGTGATATTGAAGAGGCTTTAGATAAAGTTAAAAATTGTCTAAGTCATGAAGATAGTAACGATATAGTTGATTATAATATAGTTAATAAAAAATATATTTTAAAAGTTGAGTATAGTGAACCTGACTTTACTAAATCAGAATTTAGACAAGTTGTAGATAAAGATGCAGAGATTACTATTGAAAAAATTAAAGGAGTGATCAGATTAATTGGGCCACATAATAAAAAGATGGAAAAAATAACTAATATTATTTTTGATTCTTTAGCAGAGAAAGATCCAACTATCTCACGTGAAGAGATAAATTTAGAGGGGTTGGTTGATAATAATATAATTAGCTCTTTATTTGATAAATTGACAACATCAATGAAAGGCTACAGTCTTAAAAGTGTTACTGATGTATATGTCTACAATCCGGATAAAGATAACGGTTCAGGCACTCATATAAAAAAGGCATCCTTATCTGGAACAGGTGTTACATTATCTCAGGAACTATCATCACTATATAAATCAGGGTTTTATATTTGGAAAATAGTTTGGACAATAACAGATGATAGACATGTAGAATCTGATATCTATGAAATAGAAGCTCTTTTTTCTGAACCAGAAAACTGTACTGGTTTTGTATTTTTAGTTAAAGGTTATTATCCGAGAAAAATAGATAGTTTAGATATTAATGATACTCATCACAAAAATAGAATTAATATGAGTAAATCAGAGGAAATGACATTCAATAAATTAGTGTTAAAAACAGCAAAGGAAATAATATCTGAAATTAAATCAAGCGGCAATAGTGATGATTTACCTATAATGGAGGAATGATGAAGACACGATATAGGTGGGTTTTAATTAATATAGATATATCTCTTGATGACCTTGTTGACATTGTGTTAAGCAATGGATTTGATTCAAGGGCTAATAAGGGTTATATAGTAAATAATCTAGATCATGATTCAATAGATGCTGTTTTTGTTGAAAGAGTAATACAGTATGAGAGAATAAATAGGCCTGATGGTACTGAGGATGAAATAAAGATTGAAAGGTTTTTATATACATCTTTTGTTATGTCTATTTTTTCTAGAGGTAAGTTTTTAATAAGAATAGAAAACTCACCTAGAACACTAAATGAATTTGTTATGTATCTAAAAAACATACTAGATTATAATTTTTTTGTTGAACCAATAAATATTAATATTTTTAAACTAATACCATTGATGATGAATGATACGCTAAAGAATATTAATATAAAAAAAATAAAAGCATCTAATATTATTATAAACACATGTTCTTCTGCTATAGTGGAAGTTACATCTTCAATTAATGCTTTAGATGTGTTTATAGATAAGTTCAAAGTAAAAGATTTTAAGTTAGAGTATGCAAAGCTAACTTTTTCTTATGATAGCACAACTTATACATTAGATATAAAAAATTCAGGAATAACAGTAGATAATATGGCACCAATTGATTTAATTGAAAAGTTAATTTGTCATGAATATATCTAATCTAAGTTCTTTCTTAAGATTTTGTTTTTTCGGTTATTTTGGTTCTAAAAATATCGTTAGATGTATACACATGAATTTTTCCTCGATATAGCCACTACTGATTAAGTCAGTAGTGGCTATATCTCTATATTAAACTATCTATGCTATACCGTCATGATGTCATTAGCTATTTTAGATGAGTTTATCAGTCGATTATTAATATATTATAATTTTTTGGTTAGTAAATTTAATGTTGGTACTAATTTACGGCTAGATACACATTCGATTTGACGCATGTGTTTTTTAAGTATAATTTAAAGAAAAGACTGAAGAGGTACACATGGAACCATTACAGCTGTTTAAAATTTTAGGTGACCAAACCAGATTGGATATCGTATTGCTTTTGAAAGCATCTGGTGAGCTATGTGTCTGTGATATCTATACGGCCTTGAATTTATCGCAACCAAAGACTTCTCGACATCTGGCAATGCTTAGAGAGTCGGGTCTTTTGCTCGATTCAAAGCATGGTAAATGGGTTCATTATCGATTATCTCCGGCATTACTACCGTGGGTGAAAAGTATCATTGATGTCACCTATGCCGCAAAGAAAAATAGAGTTGCAGATTTGCTTAAGAGTCTAGAGACAAAAGAGTCTGCGAGTAGTTGTTCCGCATAAAATTTTTTAAATTAATACATATGAAAAAACATATGTAAGGTTGAGGTATGAAAAAACTAGAAGTCTTTGACCCAGCGTTATGTTGTAGCACTGGTGTTTGTGGAACAGAAGTCGATCAAGCATTGGTAGACTTCGCAACAGATGTGGATTGGTTAAAAAAACAAGGGGCAAATATAAGGCGTTTTAATTTAGCACAAGAGCCAATGGCGTTCGTTAACAACACAAAAGCAAAAACATTTTTGGAAACCGCAGGTGCCGAGTCACTTCCACTATTGATTCTGGATGGTGAGATTGTGCTGACTGGTCGATACCCAAAACGACATGAGTTAGCCAGATGGTTTGGTATTCGCCTGAATATTGAAAAAGCCGAAATAGTTAAATCGTGTTGCGGTAATGACAAAACGTGTTGTTAACAGGAGCAATAAAATGAAATTTTTAGATAACACACCTAATTATTTATTTTTTACTGGAAAAGGTGGTGTGGGTAAAACCTCAATTTCCTGTGCGACAGCAATCAAGTTGGCTGAGGATGGAAAAAAAGTCCTGCTAGTGAGTACAGATCCTGCATCTAACGTCGGACAGGTATTTTCTCAATCAATAGGAAATCAGATTAAGCCAATAACATTGGTTCCAAATCTATTTGCTATTGAAATAGACCCTCAAGCCGCAGCCGAAGAATATCGAAACAAAATTATTAATCCAATCAAAGAAAGTTTACCTGAAGCGGTAATTCAAAGTATTACGGAACAACTATCAGGTGCCTGTACAACAGAGATTGCAGCTTTCGATGAATTTACTGGATTGTTAACTAATACCGAAATTACAGAGCAATTTGACCATATCATTTTTGATACTGCACCAACGGGGCATACCATCCGTTTATTACAACTCCCGAGTGCGTGGAGTGATTTTATTAGTGACAATCCTGATGGTGCGTCATGTCTAGGGCCAATGTCTGGCCTTGATAAACAACGTGAGCAGTACAGCATGGCGGTGAAAGCGTTGAGTGATAAATCACTAACAAGGCTAGTCTTGGTTGCACGACCTCAGTTTGCCGCATTGAGGGAAGTCGCAAGAACCTATAGCGAGTTGTCATCTCTGGGTATCAAAAATCAGCAATTGATTGTCAATGGTGTTTTCCCTGAAACTTCGGTGACTGAAAATGATAAGTTATCCCATGCGCTCTACTCTCGTGAACAAGCGGCATTAGCGTCTATGCCTGAAGCACTACGCTCGTTACCTGTCGATATTCTTTATTTACAAAAGATCAATATGGTGGGTGTCGATGCACTGAAGCAGTTGTTATCTAATGACATGCCACAAATTCCAACTATTACCCCGACAAAACAACCTATTTCTTTACCTACCTTGTCAGAACTGGTTGGCGAAATATCCCAGCAACAGCATGGGCTGATTATGTTAATGGGCAAAGGTGGTGTAGGGAAAACAACGATTGCGGCATCAATCGCAGTTAAATTGGCAGAAAAAGGGCTTGATGTACATCTGACGACATCTGACCCAGCCGCGCATATTGAATCAACCCTCGATGGCGTTTTACCCAGTCTTCAAGTTAGCCGAATTGACCCTATCGCTGAAACTGAGCGCTATCGTAATTATGTCTTAGAAACCAAAGGGAAAGATTTAGATGAAGAGGGGCGCGCATTACTTGAGGAAGATTTACGCTCTCCATGCACAGAAGAAATTGCGGTATTTCAGGCTTTCTCTCGCATCATTAGAGACGCGGGTAAACGTTTTGTCGTCATGGATACTGCGCCGACTGGGCATACATTATTACTTCTCGATGCGACAGGGGCATACCACAAAGAAATTGCTAAAAAAATGGGCGAAAAAGGCCATTATTTAACGCCGATGATGCAATTACAAGATCCTGAACGCACTAAAGTGATTATTACGACACTCGCTGAAACTACGCCTGTGCTTGAGGCGGAGAACTTACAAAATGATTTAATACGGGCAGATATACATCCGTGGGCGTGGGTGATCAATAACAGTCTATCTATCACGGAAACAACATCACCATTGTTACTTTCAAGGGCAGAGCAGGAAGTTGCTCAGATTAAAAAGGTGACATCAACATTAGCAAAACGTGTTGCTATCGTTCCTTTACTTGAGACAGAGCCTGTGGGGATATCCGCATTAAGTCAGCTCGCAGAATAAGTTTTATTTTCTAGAAATAAAAGGTGCGAAAAAGCACCTTTTAAATGAGGTTGTTATGTTTATCGCCGCTTTAATTTTTATTTTAACGATCACCTTTGTTATTTGGCAGCCCAAAGGACTGGGTATTGGCTGGAGTGCTACAGCAGGGGCTGTATTGGCACTGATCTTTGGTGTGATCAGTTTTCAAGACATCCCGATTGTTTGGAACATTGTTTGGAATGCCACGGCAACATTTGTTGCCGTCATTATCATTAGCCTACTTTTAGATGAAAGTGGTTTCTTTGAATGGGCTGCATTACATGTTGCCAAGTGGGGCGGGGGTAAAGGAAAACTGTTATTCAGTTATATCGTGTTACTTGGTGCAACGGTTGCGGCCTTGTTTGCCAATGATGGCGCAGCATTGATATTAACGCCCATTGTGATTGCGATGTTATTGGCACTTGGTTTCAACAAAGGCACGACATTAGCATTTGTCATGGCTGCTGGGTTTATTGCAGATACGGCGAGCTTGCCGCTGATCGTTTCGAACCTCGTGAATATCGTTTCTGCGGACTTCTTTAATATTGGATTTACTGAATATGCATCGATTATGGTGCCAGTGGATATTGCTGCAATTTTTGCAACACTCGTGATGCTGCATTGGTTTTTCCGCAAAGATATTCCTAAACAATATGATGTTACCAAACTGAGTGAACCGACTTTAGCCATTAAGGACATGACAACGTTTAAAACAGGTTGGCTGGTATTGGTACTGCTACTTATTGGTTTCTTTGTCTTAGAACCATTAGGTATTCCAATCAGTGCAATTGCGGCTATTGGCGCTTTAATTCTTTGGGTGATTGCAGCCAGAGGTCATACGATTAATACCAAAAAAGTATTACGTGGAGCACCGTGGCAAATCGTCATTTTCTCTTTAGGTATGTACTTGGTTGTTTATGGTTTAAGAAATGCAGGGTTAACCGATTATCTTTCTGAAACGCTCAATTACCTTGCAGACAAAGGGTTATGGGTAGCAACAATTGGTACGGGATTTATAACTGCATTTTTATCCTCAATAATGAATAACATGCCAACGGTGTTAATTGGTGCGCTATCCATAGAAGGAAGTGAAGCATCAGGGTTAATTCAGCAAGCGATGGTGTATGCCAATGTGATTGGCGCCGATTTAGGTCCAAAAATCACACCAATAGGTAGCTTAGCTACATTGTTGTGGTTACATGTTTTATCGCAAAAGAACATGACCATTACATGGGGATATTATTTTAAAACAGGGATTATCATGACTATCCCTGTGCTCATTGTCACTCTCGTTGCTTTAGTACTTCGACTTTCACTGTTAAATTAAAGGTAACCCCATGAATGAGATCACTATCTACCATAACCCCAATTGTGGCACTTCGCGTAATACCCTTGCCATGATCCGCAATAGTGGTATTGAGCCGACGATTATTTATTACCTAGAAACACCTCCGACTAAGGATGTGTTAGTGAAACTTATCGCCGATATGAAAATCAAAGTCAGCGAATTACTACGGAAAAATGTTGAGCCCTATGAGCAATTAAATTTAGAAAATAGCCTTTATTCCGATGAGCAATTGATCGATTTTATGTTGCAGTACCCGATACTGATCAATAGGCCGATTGTCGTCACTCCGCTAGGCGTAAAGTTGTGTCGGCCTTCAGAGGTAGTGTTAGATATATTGCCTAATCAGCAACAAAGTGAATTTATCAAGGAAGATGGTCAAATAGTGATTGGTAGTACACGATGTAAAAATGCAAATGAAGAGGCCAGTTAAGCATAAACCCTAAAAAAAGTGAATGGGATTGAGTGTTGTTGGCAACTTCAACACTCTGTATGTGTTTATGCTGTTAATTAAATAAAATATGTTGTTGTGAATAGTACATAATCATCCATGATCCTCGTCAGTCCCCAGTTCTCCATTTGCCTGCCAATGATCCACTCCACCAGCTGGTAACTATTCTTGATATAGGGATGAAGCATTCCGTGAGCGACAGTAAGTTTGGTAAGTCCATTCAGTCAGAGTTGGTAAAGGCGTAGCAATGTCTCATAAAGAGCATGATACTTTCTCATTGTTGAGTTTTCAGTGTGACTTAAATGTTGGTGTTACTAACGCAGAATAGGGGAGTGATGTGATGGTTAGACTCTGGATTCGGCAATACGTGCTTGTAACCAATTTTCAACTTCGCTCTTTAACCAACGAGAACTACGCCCCAGTTTTATCGGCTTTGGAAACTCCCCATCTTGGATCAATTTATAAAACCATTTATCTGTTAGTCCGGTTAAGCGGGTTATAAATTTCATATCAACGAATTGGTCATCTAATAAGGGAATCGCTTGAGTGCTCATTATTGAACTCCTGTCTTTAAAGTTAAAAGGCAGAAGGGATATCGATGAATATTTAGGGATATCTCTCTTCCAAAAGATATCCCCCTCATGTTTTTTTTTGGTAGATTAACGGCTGCACCCAAAAGAACGCTCGCCATCACCATAATATTTTGTATGCTCTTTGGCTAAGTAACGACAACGCTGGTTTAATTTGAATATCGCACTTTCATTGTGGGTTTCATTATTATCTAGCCAAGTAACGGCGTTGTCCGGGATATGAACTAAATAACGCTTATCAGGATGGTTTA
>NZ_JAMPSW010000124.1:0-8603 GCF_028484855.1 Providencia sp. PROV033
TCGTTTCTGATGAACCCACGGAAGTGATCATTACCCTCGTGCTGCCCCCGTCAGAACAAAGAAGTGAAACTGAACAGGCAGAATCAATGCCAATCGACATGCCTAGCAAGCCGATAGAAGTCACGATCCCCACGACAAAAAAAACCTCGGTGAGCACCAATTTAGGCGGCGATATTCGTTCTGCATCCTCTCGCCATTACACGCTACAACTAGGGAGTGCTGCCAGCGCTGAAGGGCTTTATGAACAAGCTCGTCGACATAAATTGAGTAATTATTTGGTGTATGAAACCGTCAGAAATAACCACCAATGGTATGTGCTCGTGTATGGCGAATACCCGTCAATCCGCTCAGCCAAACACGCCATACACAATTTACCTTCTGCGTTTCAACGGGATAAACCGTGGGTGTGCAGCATTCAACATGTTCAATCTGAACTGAACTAATATATCGATGTTTAGGTAAGTGAATCTTGCTTACCTAACCCCTTCCCCCTCACCCATCCGCCGCAAAAACTGTTGTTGATAACGCCACAGTGTTTTGGCGTCAACACAATGATAATCCAAACAAAATTGCAGCGCAGTTTGCTGAATAATCTTAGCAAGGGCGGGATAATGCCGATGGTGCCAATTGGGAAAAACATGGTGCGTTAGGTGTAAATTCAACCCACCGAGCCAATAAGTCAACCATGTCGGTGTAGTTTGCCAATCGTAGGTGGTTGAAAATGTATGAGTATAAAATCCTTGTGCCATTCGTCCCGATTTTGGCGGTGTATAAAAAGTGGCTTTCGCCCAGTGAGTTCCGAGGATCAGCACCACAAAAATCAGTGATGCCAGCATCTGGCTCAGTAGATAAACCCCGAACAGTGTGCCAATGCCGATGCCATAAGGGGACAGCACCCAATACGGTAATAATAATGCCAATGCAAGATGCAGCATTTTACTTAGCAAAAATATACCAATACCTTTGGCGCCCTGATGGCGCATTTTGGGTGCCACCCGCGTGAAATGAAAGCGATCAAACCAATCAAATCCCCAAATCAGGGCGGGGAACGTCATTGCTGCAATCAGCGGCCAATACAGATGCTGCCAACGCATAAACGGATACCAGCGTTGATAAGGGGTTTGGCGCAGTAAAAAATTTTCTTCAATGTCTAAATCATAATGACGGATATTCGTATGAGTATGATGAAAAAGAATATGACGAACTCGCCAACAATCTGGGTCTAATCCCAGCGGAATTGTCACCCAGAAATTCAACCAACGATTCGCCCATCCGCGTTGAAATACCGCATTATGAGAGGCGTCATGCACCACATTGATCGCCAATAATAAGGCAAAGAAAATAAACAGTGGGTAGCCAATAAAAAAAGCTACACTCCCTTGAGAACTCAGCATGACAAAATAAGTGCTAAAACAAGCAATAACCAATAACGCACTTTTCAGAAAGGCTTTTCCATCCGCAAAGCGGTGCTCCCCGCGTTTTTGCAAGTATCCGTTAGCGGCTCGCTGTAATTCACGATGGAAAGCAAGGTCATCTTTCTGACGAAACGCCAGCGGAGGTAATGGGCTAGGCTTGTACATCATCGCTATCCACAACAGTTGATCCAATGCCGATGAGCACACACACACTGTGTAGCCATAACAGTGTGCTCGCCACCAGCCAGAATGGCGTTATCCATCCTGCCATCATGATCAACAACACCATCATACTGGCAACCACAAACCAGCTCCATTTTCCCCAATTCTGACCGCTAGATAGCCCTGACAGCGCCACAGTCCCGCTCGCCAGAAGGAGGAATAACCCAATTTGCTCGAGTGTCGTCCCATTAAAACCGTATCCGTAGCGATAAACATAGCCAATCACCAACGTGAACAGCAGCAATGTCCCACCCACTAGCCCTATTTTTCCGGTGTGATAGCGGGGAGAACGTATCGTTTTATCCCCTTTTTTAATGCCAAGCATACGCAAAAATGGACGATTACTATCAATCAGTGGGTTTTCTGTCGCGGCTTCCCCTCCAATACCATATTGATGAGGTGTTTCAGGGGATTCAGAGAACGTACCAAATAACTTGTCCCAAATAATGAAACTGCCGCCAAAGTTACGATTGGCGTACCCGCCCGTTTTAATATGGTGAACCCGATGATGATGCGGTGTCACCATCCACGCTTCCAACCATTTAAAACGGGGAATTAACCCACTGTGGTTAAAAAATTGAATGGTGTAATGAAGCACAGATACCGTCATAAAGACGGTGAGCGGCACGCCCATCAACGCCAATAACAGAAAGAACGGAATCGAAGTGAGTGAGGAATACCACGAATTACGTACCCCTAACGAGAGATTAAAATGCTCCCCTTGATGGTGCACCACATGCACGGCCCACAAAAGACGGTAACGATGGTGCAAACGATGCAGCCAATAAAAACCTAAATCCCAAGCGATTAACGTAAACAACCACACCAGCCACATTGGCCAGCTATCGGTAAGACCAAAAGAAAAATGCGTGACCACAAAACCGTAGCAAAATAACTCTAATCCACGGAACAGCCATAACATGATATGACCGGAATTTAAGTTAAACACCACATCTTGCCAGCTAAATGAAACCTGTTTTTGGCGGGCAATAATCAGTGCCTCCACCATCACGATCAACACCATAAAAATAATGGGAAATGTCAGTTCATTCATTGCATTCTCCGTGACGGATTGTCTGACAATATGTGAACAACGGTTATCGCTATCCATGCACACATCATGCCGCCGACCACATCAATAAACAGATGCCGCTTCAGCATTAAAACTGAAAAAATAATCACTAACGCCCAACACACCCACAGTAGATTTAGCGCCAATTTTCCTTGTCGCCATAACGCCACTAACGAAATGAGTGTCAAAGAGACATGTAAAGATGGCAACATATTTTGTGAGGTATCTACCTGCAATAACCCAGCCAATGCCTGCTGAGTCAGCCCGCTACCTATATTTTGAGGAAATTCTGCTGTAGTTGGATAAATCAGGTATACCGTACCTGATAGCACCGCACAGAGGATCATCTGCCACATTAACGGCTTTACTTTATCGACATTACTCAGCAGATAACCACAAGGAATAAAAAGGAAAAAAGAGAGATAGAGCCATACCGCATTTGGCGAATAACCGATGGTATCATCAATCATTGTGGGGGAAATAATATGTGCGGAAGAATAAATATGCCCCGTCAAGGAGTAGATAAACCCAACGCATCCCCAACCTAATAACAAATACCCCACGCGCCGCCATACTGACATCGACGTTATCATGGCGCCTCCCGCGTGATCCGCCGACGCTTGATTGCCATTGTCGTCACGGGCAAGGTCGTGTTGAGTTGCCACTGAAGATGCGCTATCACTGCGCCTTGCAGTTCAAAATAGTCAGTTAGTGCTTGCTTACACGCCAAGAGCGCCGCTTCCTCACAGTCCGCGGATAAGGTGAATAACAGCCCCTGTTGATGAAGTCGGTAATCTGTTTCCGTTGGTAAAGTATTACATATCACTCGGTTACAGGCGTCCGCAAACAGGGTTATTGGCTCACCGTGTTGATTGGTTAAGACCAATTGATCATCGCTACGCCCTTCAATGCGTTCAATAGCCAGTTGTGCATCACCGCAGGGGCATGGAGTTTCTCTAACAACCAAGATATCATCGAGTTGATAACGCACAATGGGCTGAGTTTGTCGCGTAAAATCCGTGATAATCGGTAAAAATCGACGCTCATCAATCCACTGTTTTTCAATATGCAAAAAAGCTTCATTCAGATGCAATGTGCCATGAGGGCAGGTGCAACCAAGAAAACCTTCCGTCGCTTGGTACACTTCGCCAACATCTGAAAAAACAGCTTTTAGCTGGGCTTTATCATCTGTATTTAGCACTTCCGCCACTGATATCACCCTTTTTGGGGTTAGTGAGCACGCATTTCGCTGCTGGCGTTTTGCGATTTCCACCAGCACCTGAGCAGGAGCAACAATAATGGTAGGCAGCCATTCATTAAGCGCAGCAAGATGCTCATCGAAATCCCCCAGCAAGTCGTAAAAGCGAAATGAGAGCCAGCGATTATTCACACTTTCGTATAAGTTATTGTTTGCACGTAGAAACAGTGCAACGCGTTCCCCTGCAAATAATCCATCCGGCAGCATCTTAGCCAGCATAGTTCCCGACCAGCGAGCTTGCTCACCTGGGCTGACCACAAATACGCCCCGCTTTCCTGAAGTTCCAGACGATAATCCCACACTGAATTTTCCCACTGTTGGGGAGAAATCTCGGGAAGATTCACTCTGTTTTGCGCAGGCAAGCAGCTCATCCACTTTCAGCCCTTGGGTGTTCATGCGATCAAAATGCTGCATCATCAAAGCTTTATTCATCACAGGCCACTGAGTAAGTGCTTGCTCACAATATGCCGAAAAATAGGGACTGCGCCGTAAAAAACGCTGAGTAAATGCCGACAATTTTCGCTGTTGATATCCTTCTAGCGCTGCACGATCCGTAAAACGCAGTCGGCGAGCCTGCCAGTAATGCCACAGAATTTTCAGCAGTTTCACAAATCACCTTCATGGCACAGTTGAATCGGTATGTGACGCTTATCAATGTGGTGTAATTTATTCAGCGTCTCGTAATACGCACGTTTATCATCCATGATCAGATTGGCAACCGCCATCGGACCGCGTAACTCTCGATAATTCGTCGGCGACCAAGCCGCATCTCCTGCAAGCAAAACCCAACCGTCATCCGTTGCCACGCACAATCCCGTATGCCCTGCGGCATGTCCCGGTAATGGCACCGCTATTACGGTTTTCTCCGTATTAAGGGCATACCCATCCCCCAATTCAGCTAACGCTTCAGGCAGTGCGGTACGTTCAAAACCTTCATAAAATTGCGCCCGACCTTCGAAATCTTCAGGGATCAGCCCCCGAACGAAGGCTTTACGTAATGCCGAAAAACCCGTTAATCCTCGGGTTTTCTCCCAGCCATCGCCAGAACAAATAAAAGGGATATTGGGAAAATCTCGCAATCCCGCAATATGGTCACCATGGAAATGAGAAATAATCACCCCAGTGATGTCGGCAGGCTCGATACCATCTGCCTTAAGTTGGGACACTAACGCATCCTGAGTATCGAAATAAACTGGCGTGACTGCACGGTACAACCGCATAATCCCCTCGCGGGTATGGTCATAGAAATGATCAGCATACCCCGTATCGAACAGCCAACGTTGGTCGTGACCTTCAATCAACCATGCACGTGCAGGGAATTTGCACGCTTTCATACTGGCACCTTTGAGTGCAACACAGCCGGGATGGGTACAGTAACCAACTTCAAATACCCGAATATTCATCATTGAACGCCCTCTTGATTTTCTTGCAACCATTGTGCTGTACGTGCAATGCCTTCCGCCATCGAGTAACGCGGAGTATAACCGAGCTCATTTTGAGCACGTTCGTTATTCAAAATCATCGTGAAATAGGCAGCGCCAAGGCTATAACGGGTTAATAGCGGCTCTTTTTTCTGTATCATCGCCCATTTTTCTAAACCCAATGCCACCGCATATAACAACGGATAAGGCGCAGATTTAATCTGGCAGGATGTACCAGTTTGTGCAAAAAGTGCCTGTAATGTTGTGGCTAATGGCAGAGGCTCATGGTTCGTAATATTAAATATCGAGCCACTTTTTAGCGGTTTTTCTGTTGCTAATAACATGGCATGCACAACATTATCGACATAGGTGAGGTCAAAAGCATTTTTACCTCCCGCCGGTAAGACAAGTTTGCCGTGACGAGCGCGAATTTGAGCCATCAAACGTGGCAGTAAAACACGATCGTAAGCACCAAACAGTCCACGAGGTCGTAAGATCACAAAAGTGGTCAAGGGAGAATCGGGAACTAGCTTGGCAATCTCTTGCTCCGCAAGGAATTTAGTTCGAGCGTAATCGTTCGCAAATTGCGTGTTAGTCGTTGATTCACGAATATTATTTTGGTGCGTAAAATTAAAATAAATCGCGGGCGTAGAAATATGCACAAACCGCTCAATCCCTTCTTTTGCCGCTGTCTGTGCCAATGTTTTGGTTGCCAACCAATTAATTGCTTCGAAGGCTTTTTTCTCCCCCCAAGGAGCCGATAGCGCGGCACAATGCCAAACCCCCTGACATCCCGCCATTAATTCGTGCGCGGTTTCAGGGGTCAACTGTGCTAATTCAACGGGAATAAATGTCGCTCCCGCATCCATCAATATCTGCCCGACAGCTAAATCACGCCCACAAGCCACCACGTCGTGCCCTTCCCGTAACAACGTTTCAGCGGCATTCCGTCCAAGCCCACTGGTTGCGCCGGTGACTAAAATTTTCATGGGATCAAAACCAAGGCAGATAACGCCAAACCGGCTGCGGTTCCTACCAACATCACGTGTGATTTTCCATAAAAACGGTCGGCCATAATCGCGTCATGTAACGCTGAAGGAATCGAGGCGGCCACTTGGTTACCACGCGTTGCATAGATATCCACTAACTGCTCCGCCGTCACGCCAAGACGCTTGCGCATATGCTCCAAGGAAAGATGGCTGGCTTGATGGGGCACCACTGTATCAATTTGCGTTAAACTCACTCCCGCTTGAGAGAGTATTTTATGCATGAAATCCTCAACCATGGCAGATGCCATCTTAAATAATGGTTTGCCTTTCATGTGAAATAAAAAGTCACTGGGCTCCATACCTGAGCGCGGATTACAGCGTGTTCCCCCTGCACGGATCTCGCAGAGATCTAATCCTTCAGGATAGGTTTCCAAACGGAATGCTAAAATACCGCTCTTCCCATCGCCACGTTCGACGAGGGTACAGGCTGCGCCATCACCAAAAATTAAGGAAGATTCTTCATGATCCCAATCGATCCCCCGAGAAGCGATATCCGCAGAGACAATCGCAATTCGCTGATATTGGTGAGTCGCAAGCAATCCGCCAGCAACTTGCAACGCGGATAAGTAACTCACACAGCTGGCATTAATATCAAAGCAAGCAATACCGGAAGAGAGTTTACTATGAGCCAAAATATGCGCGGCACTACAAGGCAGTGCTTGCACAGGAATGGCTGATGCACAAATTAAAGCGTCAACAGTGGACGGGTCAATATGATGGCGAATTAATGCATCATGAATGGCTTCGGCGGCGAGCTCCGCTTGGCTATCACTATTCGATGCATGATAGCGCCAGCGGATCCCTGAGCGTTTTTCAACATAACCGCTAGGCTTATTCAGCTGCTTATCCAAATCCACTGATAAAACTTTATGGGCTGGCAATGCAATGCCAGAAGCGATGATTTTCAGTGGGACAAATGTAGTCGGGTTAAGCATCTTTTTACCTATTCTTTTTTGTTTATTGCTTTATTAACCCATCATTTACCAAATTACATCTCTACATGGTATCGGAAAAAGTGCATATAAAATAAATATCGGAAAAAACGCCATATTTTCCATCAGTAAATTTTTTAATTTTTATTCTTCAAATGACGACCAATATTCAAAACATTAGCCACATTAAAGGCAGCGTTTTCTAAATTCTCTGCACCCTGTTTGAGAACCTCATTGAGTGGGGCTAAGCGCGGTAAAATACTGAATACTCCCGTCACACCTTCTTGATACAACGCCTCAATGCCCTCGCCTAATACTCCGCTCAGTGCAATGACTGGAATTTGGTGTTTTGCTGCCAGTCTCGCAATACCTATTGGCGCTTTTCCTCCTGCGGTTTGCCCATCCATACTGCCTTCACCAATAATCACCAAATCCGTATTCTGCAAATGTTGCTCAAACTGCAAAGCCGCCATCACAATCTCAATACCTGATTTAAGCTCACCACCGAGTAATGCAGCAATAGCAACAGCTATCCCACCTGCGGCACCACCGCCCTCAAGGTAACGATAATCCGTTCCTGTTAAATTCTGAAGATGACCCGCAAACTGATCCAGAGCCTTGTCTAATTCCACAATCATTTCTGAAGTCGCCCCTTTCTGCGGACCAAAAACTGCCGCGGAGCCTTGCTTGCCAACTAAAGGGTTACTGACATCACAAGCCACGTCAATTTTGCAATGGGACAAGCGTGAATCAAGATGCTGAATATCAATATGAGCAATTTGCGGGAGAATGTTACCGGAAGTCCCAAGCAACTGCCGATTTTCATCATAAAATTTGACGCCGAGAGCCTGCAACATTCCCACGCCACCATCCACGGTCGCACTACCACCAATGCCTAAAATGATTTGCTTAACACCTTGGGAAAGCGCATGCGCAATCAGCTGCCCCGTTCCATAGCTGTTTGTCAGCATCGGGTTGCGCTGCTCAATAGGCACTAACATCAAGCCACTGGCTTGCGCCATTTCAATGACCGCGGTTTGACTTTCGGCTAATAATCCATAGTGTGCCGTCACCGGCATGCCGAGAGGATCAGCAACTCTCACAGACACTTTTTTGCCATGCCGCGCAGCGACTAATGCATCTACCGTTCCTTCGCCACCATCAGCAACAGGTAACAACACATATTCCGCTTCAGGAAACACCCGTTGAAAACCATGAATGATTGACTGAGCTG
>NZ_JAMPSW010000125.1:0-8572 GCF_028484855.1 Providencia sp. PROV033
AAGATAATTAACCCAACGAGAGGTAAAAATGCCGGTATTTTGGTTAATCTGGCAAAATTAAGTTTATTCTTCGCCAGTGGAATTGTACTTTGATTAGACATAGTCATGATCCTATATAATATTGCCGGCCGCATGTAACATAATTTGGGTTGAGTTAATATCATCCCCACTTAATTCAGCAGCAACTTCACCATCTCGAAAAACCAAAACTCGGTCACTCACGCCAATCACTTCAGGCAATTCTGAGGAGATCATAATAATTGAGATACCTTTTTCAGTGAGTGAACGCATTAACTGGTAGATTTCTGATTTTGCCCCAACATCGATACCTCGCGTAGGCTCATCGAAAATAAGAATTTTGGCTTGTTTATTGAGCCAGCGCGCAATAACCACTTTTTGCTGATTTCCCCCACTTAAGGTTGAAACCGCGGTATCCGCTTCGGGTGTTTTAACTTTGACTTGAGAAATCAAATCAAGTGATAACAAATGCTCTTTTTTATTTTGAATTAAGAACAATTTTTGGGCGTGGTTATTTAGCCAGATATTCTCTTTCACCGAAAATGGCAAAACTAATCCTTGGGTTTTACGACTTTCAGGTAACAGCCCAATCCCTAACTGTAGCGCTTGCGCCGCTGATTTCACTTTGACGTCTTGACCGTCCAAAATCACTTTTTTCTTGTAAGCTTTATCGGCTCCCATCATGGCGAGAATATTTTCAGTACGGCCTGAGCCGACTAAGCCTGCAAGGCCGAGGATCTCACCTTTTTTCAATTGAATGCGGTTGGTTGGGCCAGAAGCAAACCGTTGAATTTGAGCATCGAGAATGACCTCTTGCCCCTCAAAATGACGTTTTGGCGGGTAGATATTCTCAACTTCACGACCCACCATCATCTCGATGATCACATCAAGGTCAGTTTCATCCACTTTACGTGAACCGATGTATTGGCCATCTCGCAGTACGCTAATCGTGTCACAAATTTCATAAATCTCTTCCAAATGGTGAGAGATAAAGAACATGCCGACACCTTTGGCTTTTAAGTCGCGCATGACATCAAAGAGGTGATTTGCCTCTTTTGGCGTTAATGTCGCGGTGGGTTCATCTAACACCAAAATCTTGGCGTCTAAAGATAGCGCTTTAGCAATTTCCACGAATTGCTGCTCAGCGATACTTAAATGGCTAATAGGTTCATCAATATCAATATTAACGCCTAATTCAGATAGGAGGATCTGCGCTTTTTTACGCATCAGCTTTCTATCTAATAAGCCAAATTTATTTTTAATTTCCCGGTTTAAAAAGATATTTTCAAAAGCATTTAAATAAGGGATTAATGAAAACTCTTGGAAAATAATACCGACGCCTGCTTTGATAGCATCACGATAATTATGGAAGATGTGCTCTTCGCCTTCGATAAGTATTTTCCCGCTATCTGGTTTATGAATTCCACACAGCACTTTCATTAGCGTTGATTTACCCGCACCATTTTCACCTAGCAGTGCGTGTACCTCTCCTTTTTCCAAAGAGAGATTAATATTATCTAGCGCCTTAACCCCAGGGAAAGTTTTACTGACATCTTTTAATGCTAACAATTGCATCATGTTGCTTCCCTTATTTTCTTACCGCTTAAAAATGGGTAACAAAGCGAGTTGGAAAGATAAAAACGTTCCAATAAACATAGTGTCATTCATTTTTATTAAGAGGATTACGCCAGCAGATAATTCGCTGGCGCAATACTAAGTTCGACTTATTTACTGATTACCAATGGAAATCTTTGGCATTAGTTTTGTCGATTAATTTCACATCGAGAGGAACTTCTTTCGGTACGTTAGCACCCCAATGTTTTGCTAAGCCCATCGCCAAACCGATACGTACTTGGTCACGCGGGAACTGTGCAGAGGTTGCGATAAATGGTGAATTACCTTTTGCAATTTCAGCAACGGCTTCAGGTGAACCATCAACACTGACTAGCTTCACATCACGACCTGAAGATTCAATAGCGGCTAATGCACCTAAAGAGCCGACATCGTTAACGCTGAAAATACCGTTTAAGCCAGGGTTAGCTTGCAGCATGTTTTCAGTGACGTTCATCGCAGTATCACGCTCTTGTTTACCGTTTAATTTGGTCACAATTTTGATGTTTGGATACTCTTTCATGGCAGCTTCAAAACCACGAACACGCTCAAGGATTGGAACAACAGGAATACCATCAAGGATTGCAACTTGACCTTTACCGCCCAATGACTCACCCAGACGTTTACCTGCCATTAAACCCGCTTCATAGTTTTTAGAGCCGACGAATGAATCGATGGGACCATTAGCTTGCGCATCAATAGCGATAACCACAACACCGGCTTTTTTTGCGGCTAATACGGCTGTTTCAGCACCTACGCTATCCGCAGGGTTGATCAGCAGAATATCGATTTTCTTCTGTAGCATATCTTCGATGTCGCTAGTCTGTTTTGAGACATCGTGAGCCGCATCAGCAATATACAGCTGTGCACCCATTTCACCAGTTGCACTTTCTAAAGCCTCTTTCATTGTCACGAAATATTCGTTATTCAGTTCTTGGAACGACATTCCGACAGAAACAGGTTTTGCTGTCGCGTTAAAAGCCATGCCCAGTGTTAAAACGCTTGCTGCAACAGCTAACTTTTTAAATTTACTCAACATAAGATGTTCTCCTAAAGAGTCTTTAGTGTTATAGGGTACTGTTAATATTTATGATTATTAATGACTTACTTTAATTATGCTGATATTACATTTTCACTTCATGTACGACACAATCATTGAACGACACAATCATTGAACGACAACAGCATTATGGCTTGATGACGACTTTGATGGAGTCGGCTGATTTCGCCATAACAAACGCCTCTTCCCAATCATCGATTGAGTAGAAGTGGGTAACGATATCGTCAGCACATACCAGCCCTCGGCTGAACAGGTCGATAGCAACCTCATAGCTGTACGGACCTAAGTGTGCGCCTCGGATATCTAACTCTTTGCGGTCACCGATAATGGACCAGTCAACCGTCGTTTCTTTACCGAAAACGCTGAACTCGACGAAGCGACCCAGTTTACGGATCATTTCTAACCCTTGAGTCACACCGATAGGCGCGCCAGTGGCTTCGATGTACACATCGCAACCGTAACCTTCGGTCATCTCCTTAACCAGTTTGATAGCATCTTCTTTCAGTGGGTTGATAACAACATCTGCACCAAATTTCTTCGCTAATTCAAGGCGCTCATCGATAGCATCAATCACGACTAATTTTTTCGGTGTTTTCAGTTTTGCGACTTGGATCATGCACAGACCTAATGGACCCGCACCGGCGATGACAACCACGTCATTTAAATCAATATCACCACGGCGAACAGTATGGATAGCACAAGCCATTGGTTCGATTAATGCCGCGTCTTTATCCGATAATTCATCTGGAATTTTATGAATAATTGCACGCTCAGAGAAACGCATATATTCAGCCATTCCGCCATCTGCGACTTCTTTTTGAAAGCCATAAATGTCATGGGTTTCACACATCCAATATTTGCCTGACTTGCAGAAACGGCATTCCCAGCAAGGGACAATTTGTTCCGCTAAGATACGGTCGCCAATTTTCAATTTATATTTTTCAGCGGACCCTTCGCCCAGTTCCGCAACGCGACCGTAAAATTCGTGACCGGGTACGACAGGTGCTTTGATCCATGGGTTTTCACCCCAGAACATTTGAGCGCCATCATTGGCTTTACAGTCACCTGCACAGATACCGCATCCGTCAACTTTGATGACGACTTCACGAAACCCTGGTGTTGGTCTTTTAATCGCTTCAAAACGGTAATCATGGGGACCATGACACACAACCGCTTTCATTTTTTCAGGTAGGGTACTCATATTCTAATAACCTCATTCTGGATGTTGGCTATAATGTTGACGTCAACATTGACCGTCGCTTTTGTATCTAAACCGTTCTCTTTGTAAAGTTTGACGGCTAAAAATAATAATAGCGTGAGAAATGTGATGCTCTATTGTTATAAATAAATTGTTTAATTTTTAATATGACGACGTCGTCATTTTTAAGAGATGCTAAATAAAAAAGTGATAATTGTGATTCAAATCTTATTTTTTATTTAATAACTCTTTTGTTTTTGTGGGTTAGCTTGTCAGATGAAATGCAAACTATGGTGGATGCGATGATTGTCGAAAGAGTATAATTAGTTTCATTATTTTCAGAAGAGAAGAATCTTTGAAAAAACATTTCAGCTAACACTTTACATTGAAAATTGAATTAGTTTTCTCAGGTTAATGTGATCATGATCGATTCGAAATGTGTGATAAATTCCTGATTATCCTTTTCTTTGCTATTTTTCCGATTGAATAAAAAGCATGTTATCGATAACTTAAATTAAATATCTCAATATTAATGACTTTGCTTAATTAAAAGGCTCAGAAATGGCAACGACGATGATTGTTCTTCTAATTTTACTTATTATTTTAGCTGGATGGGGAATTTCCATTTACAACCGCTTGGTGAGTACGCGGAATCAAGTGAGCAATCAGTTTGCCAATATTGATGTGATTCTAAAGCAACGAGCTGACCAAATTCCGCAATTAGTGACCGTTGTCGAAAAATCAATGGAGCATGAAACTGCGCTCTTTACCTCATTAAGTAATGCCCGCCAAAATTACTTTAATGCGAGAAATGTGAATGAAAAAATCGCCGCGTCTAATGAAATGGATAAAGCTTTAAAAAGTCTTGTTGCCATTGCGGAAAATTACCCAACGTTAATCTCTGGTGAACAATTTACGCAATTACAAATCGCATTAAGCGAAGTAGAAGATAAAATTGCTCAGCGCCGAGAAGGTTTTAATGATGCGACGACAGAATACAACACGGCGATCCAAATGTTCCCTGACAGTATTTTTGCTAATATTTTCGGTTTTGCTACGCTGCCTTTATTGGAAATTTCCGAGTCTGAAAAGAAATATGACGGTATTCAATTCAAATCATAATTAAAGGTATTATTGGTGAATATCTACTATGTTCTCGGCGCTGTATTAGGCGGCATTCTTTTTTATTTAGATCGCACATATTCAAAAAAGCGTAAATTAAATTGGGGAGCGATTCCCTTTTTCGCTGTTCTATTTGGGGCATGGGTAACCCTTTCACCACAACCCAGTTCATACGAATCCTACTTTTTCTACGGGGCATCTGTCGGCGTCGCTTTTGTCGTGAGCCGTATTGCCGTAGGGGTAACGAAAAGTGCTTATACTCGCTATCAGCGCCTGCAAAACGAAGGATCTTCAAAATTTGCAGCATTATTAAAGACGCTGATAGGTAGCGCATTAGCACTTTGTTTAGGCGTAGGTTTTTTTATTGATATTCGCGTCTTTTTTGTGGCCTTTGTTTTAGCATTTGTGTTCGGCATTATTGAAAATACCCCCGAAAAACGATTTCTCAAGTTTCAAAAGAATCTTGCCACTTCAAAAATCCGCTCAATTGCGATGGGTTTGGTCGAAGTGGAAGGAAAAATCACATCAGGTGCAGAAATCAAAAGCCAGTTGGGTAATCGCAGCTGTTATGGCTCTTTCTATTACGAATATTCCATTTCAAAAGATAAAGACGGTAAAAAAAGCTATACCCTTCAAGACAGTAAAACTCGGCTGCATAATTTCACCATCACGGATGATACGGGATCGGTCAAGGTGATTTGTGATAATGATTATTTTATTCACACGGGATTAACGCCACATATGGATTATGAAAGTGGTAGTCGTCGCTATAAAGAGTATTTACTTGAAAGTGGAATGCGTTATTTATTGATTGGTTCTGCGGACAGCGAAAATGGCAAAGTAGTGATTACCCGTAAAGCACCGCATATGCTATTAGGCGTTTCACCATCAGATTATGTCACGCGTTGGAATAAGTCTGCGCCAATGCGTAGAAACTTAGGCGTTACAGTAATGATTGCAGCTATTCTGATTGCCTTAATATTAATGACGCCTGTGCGTTATCAAGATGGATATTTAACACTTTATTTTAACCACATTTCGTTATCTGACAGTGAATGATATGAATAACATTATTTTTTGGATCTTTGCTGTTGTCATGGGGACCATTTTGGTTCGCTATATAGTGAGGATCTACAACAACATTATTTTCTTAAAAAATAATTGTGAGAAAGCCTTCGCTAATATAGATGTGCTTTTGAAAAAACAAGCAGACCTAATGCCGCAATTAACCGTGATAGCCGAAGGCGCGATGACTCACGAAAAACAATTGATAAGCGAATTGCTGCAAAGTCGTGAACATTATCTATCGACGAAGCAGCTCGACATGAAAGTGGATTCAGCGAATCAATTTCACTCACACTTAAAACCGGTTTTTTTACTGGCAGAAAAGTACCCTAACTTAATGAGTCAACAGGCTTTGTTGGCATTGCAAGCTTCAGCAAAAGGTATTGAAGATCAAATTGCGGATCGTCGTGAATTCTTTAATCAGACCGTGACCTTATACAACACGAATATCCGACTGTTTCCAAATCTGATTTTTACTATTTTGTTTCGCTTCAATGATATTCCATTGCTGTATGGTCAACGGGGGCGAGAGACATTGTCATGATGACGATTCCTTTTTCATGGTTTGGTTTTACCGATTGGCTGCTGGATAAAGATGAGGCAGGGCTAATCGTGATGTTTGCCACGTTTGGTATGATCCCCGCTTGTATTGTGGTTACGTTGGGAATGAAAGCCATTGGATTGAAAAAATTTATCGCGCCTATCGTATTGGGAATGATGAGCTCTATGTTTGTGAGCATGATTGTGTTGATCCCATTGTTGTTAATATTCCGTTTGGGAGATATTCCAAAAGCGATACTCATTTGGATGGTCGTGCTGGGAAGCTGCGTGACATTTTTCCTCATGAATATGGATTACGTGGATATATGGGCATCAAATCGAGTGGAAAAAAAGAAACAAACAGTGGCTGCGAGAAAGAAACGGAAGAAATAGTAGGACGTTGTATTAGATTTTTTAGAGGAGTAAATGGAAAAACGTATTTTTTTACTATTTAAGACATTATATATGACTATTTTTTAGGACAGATCAAGAAATAAATTTTCCGCTTATATAAGAATAGGGCTATAATTCACCGCTTAAAAAACAGTTATTGGAATAAGCGAGTATATATAATCAGGGAGTATTCAAATTAAGATTATCCAAATAGGGATTTTTAAGGGATAATATAGTTTAATTAGCGAACATTACTCTTCATTGGTGTAACAACTTGGGTGTAGTTTCGTATGAATTTAATTGGTTTGTAAAGTTTCTTCAGTTTACTGTTAATAGGTGTGAATCGTTTTTTGAGGAATTAATTTTTAACCAATTGATTTTTATGGATATAAAATTTTTTTTGCTTTTTCTTACCTGTTTACTATCTTCTTTTTTTACTCTGTATGTGTGTTAAATTGTGTTTTTTTATAGATTAAAGCAAATTAAAAGAATATTTAGCATATAAAACTGTATTTGTATTCTTTTTATGACCATTCTGGGTTTATATATACTTGATCGACAGTCTAAAAATGATTTGTAAGGCTTACTTGTTTGTTTTCTATAATGAAACATAATGAAATACTTTGTAATAAAGTGAATTTAAATATTTTACCTTATTTTGACCAATTCAAATCCTGAAAATATATGCTTATAATGAGTCCATCGAATTAATTGAGCTGATGGGATTTATTAGCATTAAATCGATTTTAAAAATAAATAAAGCCAACTAAATATCTAACATTTTCCTGTTGGAATTTTAATTTTTTAAAATTCTAAGAGGAGGGGTTTTATTTGTTTAAATATTATTTTTATTTTATAGGATTTATTTCATGTTTAAGAAAACCATAATTGCATTATCTTTAATTACTGTCTCTGGTGCTACATTAGCTGCAGCTCCAGTTGCAAATTTAAAAGTAACAGGATCAATTACGCCACCAACGTGTACTATTAAAGGTCAAAATGAAGTTGACTTAGAATATGTATTTGATGTGTCCCCAGGTATGTTCCCTGTATCAGGTAACTTATTATTAGATGCAAAAACAAATAATATCGAAGTTGTTTGTGACGCCTCGACCTATTTAACATTCTCTTCAACGGATAACCGTGCGAGTTCTGTATTAACCGCTGGCGTATATAACTTCGGTTTAGGTCTGTTTGATACGGATAAAAAAGTTGGTTTTTATACAATTACAATGAAAAATGCGACAGTGAAACAAGATGCTTCAAGCGCGGCTCAAACTGTTGGTGTATCGAATGGAACATCATATGCAACATCATTATCTGTTGATAAAACTAAAAAAATGGCGTGGGCAACAGCAGCAAGTACATTGAGAGCAGGGCAAATTTTTTCTGCTGACCTTGATGTAAGACCAACGCTGAGTTCTGAGCTGAAAACCAGTTCAGGTGATGCTAATTTAGATGGCTATGCAACATTAGCTTTCGCTTTCTCACTGTAAATTCGTTATTAGGATGAATGGATATAGTACTATATCTATTCATTATGGGATCGCTTTATGATGAAAAAA
>NZ_JAMPSW010000126.1:0-8547 GCF_028484855.1 Providencia sp. PROV033
TGAAAAAAGCAGGCTTTCGCCTGCTTGATCCGAGCCTTGAGACACTTTTGCGAGAAACTCAAGGCAAGCACTTAAACACTCAAAGGAGAAGATCCAATGAATGCAAACATCATGGCATACGTTGCCAACCCTGTAAAGACCCAAATGTCCGTCATACCGAAACGCCGAGTTATGCGCCACGATATGGCAATCAGTGATATTGAGCCGTGTTATCGCGCAATGGCGCGACATATCGACAAACAACTTAAGCGAAAACAGCCCGTTCGTATTCCTGCAATGAATAATCATTGTTTGGGGCAACTGTTACGCTGTTTAGAACTGCGTAAATCGTGGATATAAGTTAACTTGTTGCCCCTGTTTTTCAGGGGCAAATTGGGAGTATCGATATGTCACAATTGAGTTTTTTTGATGTGGATTTAAGCCAATCTGTGGAAAAAACAAGCCCTGTTACCGTAGCGTTATCCAGTCAAGCTCAGAGCATCGCCGAAAAAACGGTCGAAAAAGAGCGTTTAGTCACGGTTAAGCCCACGTCAAACCGCGATTTTCACAAAGAATTTATTCAACTTTTTAACCAAACCGCGCGATCTCACAGCCGTTTAGCCGTATTCCGCGATTTTATCCATGTGGCGGCCATTTCATTAGAAAACAGCGTGAAACAGTGTGCTGAATTGGAGCAAACCTACTTTAGCGTGATTGCGCGTTATGAACGCTCTGATTTGGATGTGTTCGCTAAATTGTTAGCTTTGTGTGTGCAAGCGTTAGATCACCAAGCCACCGATTTTTTAGGGGCGGTGTTTATGGCGCTGGAGTTAGGCGAGGGGGCATGGGGGCAATTTTTTACCCCGTTCCACGTTAGCCAGCTCATGAGTGATCTCATCACTGGAGATTGTGGGGCAGTCATTGAGAAAAACGGCTATATCAGTGTGTGCGAGCCGACGTGCGGTAAACGTTACATGTTATATTTCAAACTTACACCTTACATGCTTATGTAGTGACAAATTGAATGAGTCTATTCTAAGAATAGTTATCTTTTATAGTAACATCGACTACCGAAAATGAAAATTTCATGGCCAGTCTTGAGCAAATCAATGACTGGCCACAATAGAGCTGAAGTTAAAAGTGTTTATAGACATCTTTTCGATGACCAATAGACAATGCGAGTATAACTAATCGTTCATCTTCAATGGTTGCGATTAAACGATAATCGCCTATGCGATAACGGATAAATTCAGCCTTATCCCCCTTCAATATTTTACCGATCAATCGAGGGTTAATACTGTTATCTATATTTTTTTCAATATAACTCTGTATGATTTTCTGATGGCATCGATCTATTCTCTTTAGCTCTTTCTGAAACCGTTTTGTATATTCAATTCTGTAATGAGGCATAGTTACCTCAAAGCGGGTCAAAGATAGCTTTATGGCTCAACGTCTCATTATCGTTTAGATATTCCTCGTAAGCTTCTTCTGCTAGTTTTAAATCAATTTCATCTTCAATTTTTTCAATAATCGCACTTTTGCAAAGTTCACTAAAGGTCAAACCTTTGGCGTTGGCATACGATTCAAACAAAGATAGTTCTTCATTGTTAAGCCTGATTGCTTTTGTTAAATTTTTTCTCATTGTTTTGTTCTCCCCCCTTATTTTGTTATACATTGTATAACTTTCGTTTGTTTTGTCAATTCATATCAGATGACGTCTCACCTAATTTAATTGCATGCTAGGTAGAAAATATGAGCTTGGACTTGAGAATGCACAGTGCACAGATAAATAAAATCCATTTTTATAAGGTTTTTACTTAATTTAGCTTATTTAGGCTGGTGACAAAATTGTAAAAATGTCATTACTTATGATTATTATCTATGGACAATTAAAGAATGGCTTACAATGCAGAAAAACAAAGGGCTGTCACGAATGTCACTAGTCGTTAATGTTACGGTTGGTGTGGCGCGGGTGGGATGGTGATTGCTTGTGCCAATTCTGTTTTACAGCAAGGGTATAACCCACAAACGCAAATGATCGCGGTGTGTACCGATATTGATGAGGTCGCCGCCCGAATGTGTTACGTCCAACTGGCATTATTGGGGATACCTGCCATTGTGAATATCGGCGATAGCTTAACGTTGGAGGTTCGACAGACACTGTATACCCCGATGTTGATGTTAAATTCATTCCGCTTTAAATCCTTTCTCACCGCCTAATTCACGTTATTTTTAAGGGGATTTATTCCCCTTTTTGCCCATCGTCTTAATCCTGGCATCGAGCCAGGCTCAATCCGATAAAGATAACCCCTGCGCTTTTTTACGCTGACGCGTGGCGCAAAGGGCAGGTGTGCAAGCTCCCGATGGGAGCAGCCCTGAAATAACCGCTTAACGTTGTTAAGCTCTAACGGCGACTTGCGGTTCGCTTCTCTCACCGCCAGTCGGGTTGCGTCATTTTCAGCTCCTGTATTGTTAATCTTTCGCCAAGCCCCTCCGCTCGGGCTTAAACATAGCCTCACCTCGTCATCCAGCAAGGATAAAGTGCACTCCAGCAAAATTCTTATCGCTGCGCTTTCCAACAATTTTGCTTCCGCCCTTGCTTCCTTCCTCATTTCGTCTATGCACGCCCTTTGCAGCGTAGGCGCTCGACGAAAGAAATCATAAACCCAAAGGAGACACCAAAATGACGACACAACAACACCTGGCCGCTCAAGAATCTAACGAAAGAAATGGAAAAGACGAAATCGTCATCACCGCTATTGAGGTGAAAAATGCTCAAGCGCGTTTAACGTTTTTACCTTCAAAATTAGGTCGCTACTGTATTGCGTTTGAGAATGCAATCTATCACTGGATGACTCGGAACGCTGTAGCCTATAACGGCGGCTATTGGGATTTTTATACGTTGTCAAATGGCGGTTTTTATTTGCAACCCACAAAAGGCTATATGCTCACTTCACCGAATGGATTTATGGATGATGTGAGCGCCCAAGAAGCGGGCATTATTGTCACTTTAATGATGTTAAGTCATTTTTCATTTGTGACCGATGAAAAAGAGCATCACGAAGATTGTGCGCGTATTTCTGCGTATTTTCACCCATTGCGTGAATTTATTTTTACCTTATCTGCTCAGTCCCAATCCACGATATTGAGAGCCATTGATTAATCACCCCGCCGCGCAAGTTTTTGGCTTGCGCGTCATTTAAAACGCATTAACGTATTAGGCAGAGGAAGAAAAAATATGGAACAGCAAACACTGTTATCTATCGGGCAAATCGTTTACACCAATTTATATAATCTGGGTAAAGGGGTGATTGTGAATATTCATGGAAAGCAAAAACCGGAAAGTATCCAAAATATTCATGACATTATGGTTACAGGCGGCAACGCGGAATTTGATATCGTCTTTTTTAACGGTGAGAAAACCCAACGTTTACCGGAAAGTATTTTACACGGTATCCAATGGCAAATTGAAAATGACCGTGTTGATAAAGAAACAATAGAAGCACTCATTCAAAAGGCGGATACGTTTGAAAAAACTAAAATAGCCGAAGAAGCACAAAAACAACATGAATTTAATCAGGGTGTCGAATTACAGCGACAAAATGAAAAATATACACACCTAACACAGCGAGTCTCAACATCAGACAGCGAAATTAAATTAGTCGGTAAAAATATCCGTTCGGATTTAAAGAAACATTTCCCTAAAACAAAATTTTCAGTACGTAAACAACATTACAGTTCTTACTCTATATCATGGACAGATGGGCCGACAGTGGATGGCGTCGAATCGATTGTGAAAAAATATAAAACGTCACGATTCGATTGCTACACAGATTATTCTTACAATGAAAGTTCGCCATTTAATATCGTTTATGGTGGGGCCGATTATGTTTTTACGGATCGTCATTACAGTGATGAAATAATTGCGTTGGCAATCAAATCACTGATTGAAAAATATGGCGAATCTTATGAGTTTGATACTGCACTCATGACGGTTGAAAATTATCATCAAGGTAAGTTATACAAAATTGGACGTGAACAAATTATTGGAAATGATGGGATAGGTGGGGAAATCCATCGCGTCCTAAGAAAAACGAGTTATTAAATGAGAAAATGCGCCAATGGGCGCATTTCTTATTTTAATACTAAGCCACATGCATTACTTAATATTAAACATGATTATAATCGTAAAAATAAAAAACAACAGGGTTAAGTTGATTTATTTTTTCATCTTTAGATAAATATGATAGGCCTCAATCGTGTATTAATTTTTTGTTTTCGTTGCTCGGGTTTGCGGTTTTTTGGGTGAGCTCAGCATATCACGAATGGCTTTTACGCTGGCTGTTAGTCCTACTGACATGAGTGTACTTCGTATCTCCTCCACGCTGTAGCCTTTTTTATTCGCAAGCTCAACAATGGTTTCTTTCAGTTTTTCCAATGCATCTGTTTTTGTGAGGCGTGTGAGGGTTAAATCGGGTAACTCATCCAGTGATGATTTAGCCAGCTCGATATCTTCCATGCTATACCATTTCTTTTCAGCCATTTTCTTATTTCCTGTTTTTAGATTTATTCATTTCAGCGCATCAGTATACCGTTATCAATAAATCAGTACCAGAATCCTGTGTTTCTGGCGTTAATCCGTGACGACAACACAAAAACCACCTATACTCCACAGCATGAAACAAAATCTGATGCAAAGAATGGGACAAGGTATGTTTTGTTGAACCGCCTGCACGCAGTCGGTCCCACAAAACGCTTGGTCAGGACGTTGTCCCGACACCCTAATTGCCGCGTTAGCCTGATAACCTGAGCAGAGATTGAACAATGAGTAAGAGTGAAAAACGACAAAGAACAGTCCTGTTTCTCGGTATTCGTTGGTTCCCCGAAGAAAAGGAAAGGGTGTGTGAAAGTGCACGAGCCGCAGGATTAAGTGCGGGCGAATTTCTCCGGCGTGCTGGTTTAGGTCGCCGCATTGTGGCGAAGGGTGACACCAAGCAGATGAATGAAATTTTAAAGCAAGGTGGGTTGTTGAAACATCTCTATAGTGAGATGAAAAAGGAGGGGAAGATGACAACAGAATGGAGCAAGCAATTTTCAGATACGCTCGTTGCAATGCAGGTAGCCTTCTTGACATTTGATGCTAGCAGTTTGAATAATCGCGAGGAATAACATGATAGCTGAGGTTCCGCCAAAGCGGCGTGATGGTCGATCCAGTTTTGTGAAACTTGTCTCTTACATCACTCTCCGTGATGATGTTGAGATGAGCGAAACACTGTCGCCAGATAAACCGTTTGTGCGTCAATCTCGTGCTGAAGCTAAAATATTTAATGATCTTGTTGACTACGCAACCCGTAATCCGCTTCCTGAATCGGTGGATGTGATGGCGACCTATCCGGATGGTCGCCAGCACCTTCGGTGTGGTGATGTGATTGTTGAGACAAATTGTTTTTCACTTGCTACTGCGGCGACTGAAATGAATATGGTTGCGCTGCAAAATCGGCACTGTAAAGATCCGGTTTATCATGTCATTTTGTCTTGGCCCGAGTCAGAAAGACCGACGCCAGAGCACATTTTTGACTGTGCGCAACACAGTATGAAAAACCTCGGTATGGAAGGGCATCAATATGTCTGCGCTATCCATGATGATACGGATAATCTGCATTGTCATCTGTCTGTTAATCGTATTAATCCTGTTAGTTATCGGGCTGCATCATTGTATAACGATCGTTTTATTCTCGATCGTTGCTGCCGTGAGATGGAGCTGAAATATGGCTGGCAGCATGTGAATGGACCGTACATGGTGAACAGTCACGGCCGCGTTGTGCGAAAGAAGGCCTTCTACAAATCTGCGCCGGCCGCGGCGCGAGAATTGGAGCATTTTGGGGATAAAGAAAGTCTGTTTTCGTACGCAGTCGATCACTGTCGGGAAAGGATGAATACGTTACTTTTTAGTGGAGATTATAGTTGGTCTGATGTGCATGATATTCTGATTTCGGCAGGGCTTGAACTGCGGAAAAAAGGGGATGGATTGGCGATTTACGATCTTACTGATGATAAACAAACCCCGATTAAAGCCAGTGATTTGCACCCTGAATTGACGTTGCATGCTCAGTCTGAGTGGATTGGTGAGTTTACCCGAGGGACGGTGTACCGTCATGTCAATCACGACGGTCACTACGTGCTGCGAAGTGCTGTCGAGATCCACTCTGAGTACGATAGTACGCTTCATCGTCGTGATAAAGAGGCTCGTCTTGAGCGTCGTGAGGCTCGTGCTGAGGCGCGTCAAAAATTGATTGCTCGTTATAAATCGTACAAGACCTGTTTTGTGCGCCCGACAATATCAGCCGAGGTTGTTCGTGCTCGTTTTCGTGAAGTTGCAGCAGGTTATCGTATCCGTAAAAACCATGTGCGTCTGACTGAACGCGACCCGCTTTTACGTAAGCTGATGTTTCGGGCGCTCGAAGTGGAAAAGATGAAGGATATGGCGGCTCTGCGTCTGGTGATCCGCGATGAACGACAAGCTCTGAATGCGCGGTTGGATTCTCGACCGTTATCCTATCGTGCTTGGGTAGAAATGCAGGCGATGGCGCATGACACGGCGGCAATATCTCAGTTACGGGGTTGGGCGTATCGCGAAAAGCGGAAGAATCGTACTGCCCGGATTTCGAATAACCTGATCCTCTATGCTGCAGCCGATGATATTAAGCCCGCGCAAATTCGAGGTTATGAGTCGCATGTGAATCGTGATGGTGCGGTGGTGTATACCTCGGGTGGGAAACCGGTTTTACTGGATAGAGGGATTCAGTTCGAAATTGCGGATGCACCGGAAGAGAAGGGTAAAAATCAGGTGATGGCTCTTCAGATTAGTGGTTATAAGAGTGGGGAGCGAATGGAGGTCAGGGGAAGTCGCGAGTTTGTGGCGAGTATGATGAAAGGTATTCCGATTTTCAATGCGTCAGCCGGGAAAACGGTGCCGTTGACACACCCGGTTCAGCGGAAGATGGCGGGTTATCATGACCAGCCTCGTCAGGCGGCGGAGCCACCGACACCGAAACAAAAAACGGCTTCACCGCATTATACGCCATTTAAGCCCCGGTGATTTTGAGAGATGTTCAGGATATTAACATGATAGACACGTTGTTTATTTTTGAGTTATCACATTCCTGGTTATGGGCAATGTCTGCATTGCTTTTTTAGCATAAAGTAAGCGGTGTCGTTATTCTTAGCGACCTGAGTGAACTTTTTGTGATATTGCGTTTGGAGGGGAGCGAGGAATGGAGTCAATAGAATCGAAAAAAAAGCCTCAAATTCAGGGAAATTAGAGGCGTACGAACTGGGTCGAAAAAAGGATTAATGCTTATATTTGAAACCGTCCCGGTTATTATACCTCAGCTTTGCCATATTTTGAAGTAAAATGCTGTGCTGAGGTATTTGGGCATTATTGTAAAAGCATTAACTCGTCGCGGCTTAACCCGGTACTTTCAAGAATAAGGTCAAGGTTAACCCCATTTTTGAGTAAGTTCCGCGCCATCATGATTTTTGCTTCACGCATGCCTTCTTCTCTGCCTTTTTCTAGTCCTTTTTCTAAACCTTGTTCTAGGCCTTGTAGTAATCCTTCTTGACGACCTTTATCCTGCAAACGTTGTGCAATATTCATAATTGCCTCCTGATGCTGCTGAGCCTGTTCACTCAATTGTTGTATGATGCTGTCAAAATGAGGCGAATCCAACGCAATGAACAAGTAATTCAATACCGTAATAATGTCATTTTCATTAGTATACTGCTGATTCAGTGCGGATGCCAACAGGGGGATAATTCGGTCAAATTCCTCCCGTAGGTATTTGTGTTTCATCGCCAGCTCCATGATAGCCACTTTACGATGATTCACCAATTCATTATCCTCAATCACCGTCACATCAACCAACGGGAACGGCTCGGTATACAGAGCATTGGCCATCTCGGGTAATGGGAAGCAATCAGTCCACAATTGGGAGTAGGGGTAAGGGGAACGCGCCCCGTGATAAAACAACACCGGTATCACTAACGGTAGGGTTTTATGCCCTTGTCGTAGATGTTGGTTCATGGCTAAAAAGGCATAATGCATGAGTCGCCAGGCCATGAGTTTATCGGGCGTGGATTGGTGCTCGACGAGAAGATAAAGGTAGCCTTCGCCTTCGGTGGTTTGCACGGAATAGAGGACATCGGAGAGACGGGAACGCAGTTGTTCATCAATAAACGACGAATTGGTCAACGCCAAGGTGGAAAAATCACACACCGCTTTAATGTGCTCGGGTAAATGGATTTCAAAAAAATCACGGGCATTGTCCACTTGGGTCATAATCCCTTTAAATGCGGCATCGTGGGCGGTGGGTGTGTGCTTGTCAGCCATGGCGTATCCCTATTGTGACCGTTGTTGTTACTGCCGTTAGGATACCGGAATAGGGTGGATTTGTCTGTAAGCGGATGACACTGATAGTGTATTTGCGTATGTTGCGGTCATTCGTGGGGGGCAAGAGAGTTGATTGGTTTGCTCCTTCAAATAGTTCAGGTGCATACAGCCAAATGACA
>NZ_JAMPSW010000127.1:0-8537 GCF_028484855.1 Providencia sp. PROV033
AATTCCAGCCTGAAGAATATTAATCAGCTGTTTGGCTACATCAGTCGTCAGCCACATGGTTTTATCCACAATAGCGCTATCTGGACTATTGTTTTGTTCGGGGAGGTAATGTAAGCGTAGCATCATCGCGTCATAGGCATCGACAGTACTGATATCCCAGCCAACAACAGGGTGAGTTTGGATTACATCATTTTTTCTATTCATTTAGACCTCCTAATCAAACATCGTGATAAATAATGAATATCTATTACTGACTAAGAGCAGGTAACTCAGAACGAGCTATATCTAGTATAAGAAGATTTTTTTAATATGATAGTAATAAATCTATTTTTTCTATGAATTTTAATAAAAATTAAAAAAATAGTCGAAGATTCGTTCAAGAAAAGATGTGAAAAGGATAAAACCTTTCCACATCAAAATGTTATTAGCTTACTTTGATTGTCCAACCGCAATCTTCACCCGCTAAGAATGGGATTAATTTATCTGTTCCACAAGCAATAGATTCACACATTATATTTTCAGCTTTGGTCAATGTAATGTGCCCTTCATTAACAGGCAATCCGTAAAATTTAGGTCCATTCAGTGAGCAGAATGCTTCAAAATGAGCCAAGGCATCTAACTCTTCGAATACAGTAGCGTATGCCGCTAGTGCGGTTGGAGCATTAAATACGCCAGCGCAACCACACGAGGTTTCCTTACGTGACTGAACATGAGGAGCGGTATCAGTACCTAAGAAGAAGCGATCACAACCGGATGCGACGGCAGCCCGTAACGCTTCTTGGTGAACATTTCGTTTTAGAATAGGTAAGCAGTACAGGTGTGGTCGAACGCCGCCCACTAGCATGTGGTTACGGTTAAACATTAAATGTTGGGGCGTTAATGTTGCCGCAGTAAATTCGTTCGCATCTAACACATATTGTGCGGCTTCTTTTGTGGTGATGTGTTCAAAAACGACTTTTAACTGAGGGAATTGAGCACGTAATGGGAGCATGACGTGTTCAATAAATAGCGCTTCACGATCAAAGATATCAATATGGCTAGCGGTCACTTCACCGTGAATGAGCAGTGGCATCCCAGCCTGTTCCATCGCAGCTAAAACAGGATAAATTCTCTTAATATCGGATACACCATGGCTAGAGTTAGTTGTGGCATTTGCTGGGTATAATTTACAGGCGGTAAATACACCTTCATTAAAGCCACGGATTAATTCATTAGCATCGGTTGTATCTGTTAAATAGCATGTCATCAGCGGGGTAAATTGATGTCCTGCTGGAACTGCTTGCTTGATACGCTCGCGATAAGCTTTTGCAGCTTCCACTGTGGTAACGGGTGGTACGAGGTTAGGCATGACAATGGCACGACCAAAAAATTGGCTAGTGAACGGCACGACTGTATTTAACATTTCATTATCGCGAAAATGAACATGCCAATCATCAGGGCGGCGGATCGTTAGGGTAGTTACAGTTGTCATTAAACCGGCTCCATAAAGGGGGGATGAGTGATGAGCAGATGCTCAAGCCGGGAAAGAATGATAAAACGAAAACGATTAAATAGCTATGATCAAGGACAAGATAAATGGAAATTATTTTGCTAGAGGATTTTTTAACGCATTGGAAAATAAAGGGATTAAATAAGAATAGGACAAAGAAAGGAAATATTAAGTTGGCTCCTCCAGCTGGACTCGAACCAGCGACATACGGATTAACAGTCCGCCGTTCTACCGACTGAACTATGGAGGAACTCCCTTAACACGCAGAGGATATTAGCGTTCTGAATCACTAATGTCAAAGGGGAAAATGACAAAATAAGTTCGTTTGCCTGTTATCTGCACGAATCGATAGAATTTTGATCTAACAAGGTGCTAAGGAAAGAGGAATGAGAGAAAACTGTTGAAAAAAGAATCGGTTAAAAAGGTTGGGTTTAAGAATGGATGAGTGAAAATGGTAGGAAATAGAAAGTAGTGAAAGATAGAAAGCAAGAAGCCCGCTAGGATAACCTGAGCGGGCTTCTTAAATTTGGCTCCTCCAGCTGGACTTGAACCAGCGACATACGGATTAACAGTCCGCCGTTCTACCGACTGAACTATGGAGGAATTGGGTTGTTCCTGAGAACGAGGCGCATATTACCCAGCCTATAGGCAGTTGTAAAGCATAAAATTCAAAAAAACGACCAACCGGTTGTTAAATAAACAAAGTGGTGGTTATTTATGCCTTGACGATAAAAACGAAGGTCTTTGTCGATATTATTTTGAGTTGTGTAGGGGGAAAGAATTAAAATCACGAGGTCATGTATCAGAATTGAAGGGTCGATAAGCGGAAGCGTACAACATGAGAATAAGCTAGAAAGCAAGAAGCCCGCTAGGATAACCTGAGCGGGCTTCTTAAATTTGGCTCCTCCAGCTGGACTTGAACCAGCGACATACGGATTAACAGTCCGCCGTTCTACCGACTGAACTATGGAGGAATTGGGTTGTTCCTGAGAACGAGGCGAATATTAACGATATCACCTCGACCTGTCAACGATAAAAATAGAAAATAAATTCAATTGCTCATTCGCTGCTCATTACGAATAAAAACTACGCTATATTGTTGATAACGTTTTAATTTTGAGCGGCTAAAGTAACTTGTGTTGGCGCAGAAACTTCGGGATAGGCAATATGATAGATATCATAAAAGGAGATAGACCCCTTCAATGCTAACAAACGAGAAATTTCCTGTTTGTTAGCCGTGCTGACTTCCGGCGATTCTAGCATTTTATTTAACGCGTCTTCCGATACAGTTTCAGTGACAAACCATTCGCCGTTATAGCAAACGCGCAAATCTAACACGCCAATATCTTCAAAATGGTAAACTGGTTTGATATCAAATAGCAGAACACTTGCCAGTATAATAAATAAGAGGGTTATTCCCAGAGTCCAATAAGGTCCAAAGTAGGGGGCATACCATAAGATTACAGCAAGTGGTAAATAGGCTGCAATCATCCCAATACATAAATAAGGGTGGTTAGCGAGAAATTGGCTATTAAAGTAAGGTTTACCATCACGTTGCTCACGTTGGTTGATGGTATTTAAGTCGTCGATAAGTATTTGTTTGATAATATCCATGGTAAGTGACTCTCTGTCAGATATCTATACTAGGAGGGTATCATGGAGGGAATGAATTGTTATATATCAGTTAAAAAAAATATTTAACTGGATTGTCATTATTTCAGGTTTATTTCGTCTTCTTTCAAGAAAAGGGGATGGTTGTGTCTAAATAAATCTTTAAAATATCAATAAAATGCAGCTTTTTTGTTAACATAATCCTACTCAAAAGTGATGTACCCGAAAAAATGGCAATATTTTTGAGATTACATGTATAAAATAGTTGCTATTATCTCAAAGTCATGAGTTAATGAGCATCGGCCTGTTTAGCAGTCCTATTTGATGTACGAGTACTGAGTTAGTGTGTTCTAAAGAAAAAAGTTATCACAGATAGCCTTTGACCGTGACGCTTCATCTTAGTGTTTCCCTGATTAAATAGTTGACTCTGGCCCGTATATGCCAAAAGGCAAGTTTTTTTGATGTTATATAGGAAAAAGTCAAATGTCCGACAAAATGAAAGGTCAAGTTAAGTGGTTCAACGAGTCTAAAGGCTTCGGTTTCATCACTCCAGCTGATGGTAGCAAAGACGTTTTCGTCCACTTCTCTGCCATTCAGGGCAATGGTTTCAAAACTCTGGCAGAAGGCCAGCAAGTTGAATTCACCATTGAAAACGGTGCAAAAGGCCCAGCAGCTGCTAACGTAACTGCTATCTAAGCTAATTGCTTAACTGATTTTCTAAAGTCCGTCCTTTTTAAGGACGGGCTTTTTCGTATGTGCAGAATTTAATAAATTAATACGAAAGAAATAATTAATATTTAAATCTTTACTTAATAATTTGCCACATCTATACTCAGGGCACATTAACCTATTGGAGATAAATTACTTGGACAGTCAGAGTTGTCATAAAAACTTAATTTAATTGGCAAGTAATTAATAATCTCTTCTATTAACTGCTTGCCACGATGGCAGGCGGTATCTGATGTATCTCATCACTCATACTCCCTGATTTATATAATAAATTTCATTTTTAGATGGAATGATCACTGTTGCAGTGAGTGTGTATCATGACAGTTTATATTTATTCTCTATTCCCTCCGGGCAATAGCCATTAAATACTGAATATTTATTTATTCAGTATTTTGGCATGGGTTTTTTATTATGCTCATTAATTGTTATCCATTATTTGATGGAGGGATCATTATGTTTTTCACTCACGAGATATTAAATCTTTTATCCGCTATGTGCCTTGGTGCATTAATTGGTGCTGAGCGCCAATGGCGTCAAAGGATGGCGGGATTACGCACGAATGCATTAGTTGCCACGGGAGCGGCGGTATTTATTTTGAGTTCAGTGACGACTTCACCATATAGCCCTGGCCGAATTGCTGCACAAATTGTGTCCGGTATTGGCTTCTTAGGTGCTGGAGTGATCATGCGTGAAGGCATGAATATTCGAGGGCTGAATACAGCTGCAACACTATGGTGTTCAGCAGGGATTGGTGTGTTATGCGGGTTAGGACAATACTCACTGGCTACAATAGCTACCTTATTGATTTTATGTGCAAACATTCTACTGCGAGAAGCTGCAGCAAAAATTAATCGCCAGCCGCAACAGCAGGCATTAGATGTTGAGCAGCGTTATAAAATACGGGTGATGTGTCACCAAGGTGATGAAATCCTTGTTAGAACGTTGATTTTACAAGCCATTAATGGGCTGCATATTCGCTTACAGTCATTGAGTAGCGCAGATACATTGAAACCAGAACAGCTGGAGGTGTGTGCAGAGTTTCTTGCCACTCCAGTAGAGCAAAAAGAGATAGAAGCATTGGTTTGCCGGATTAGTCTTGAGCAAAGTGTCAGTGCTATCAATTGGAAAGTGGCATCTGAGCTACCCGCTTGATTGCTAAAAATTAACTGATTAAAGGAGCTTAAATGGACGAGCACCCCCCGTCTTGGAGATATAAACAGGAGCTATCTGGCTAAAATACAATATTTTCAGTCAGATAGCGTTTAAAAAGTACAACTGTACTCTATAGAGATAACGTTATGACTGAAATAAGGCATCAGCGCAAAGGCGCAAAAGCCCCTGCACGCCAAAAATTCATTGTTGGCGAACAAGCGAGCAAAAACATTGAGCAGGTTCTCAATGAATATCAAACTAACCTTTTGGGCTTATCTGAAAATGAAGCTCTCGACCGCTTAGTGGTAGAAGGTGAAAATGAAGTTGCTCATGAAAAAGCGCCTCCTGCTTGGAAGCAATTACTCACTTCTTTTAAAAATCCATTTATTTTTGTTTTGATGATCCTCGCGATTGTGAGTTTCTTTACTGACTACGTGATCCCAGAACGTCAGGGTGAAGAGACTGATTTAACAGGTGTTATCATCATTGTCACAATGGTTGTATTAAGCGGATTGCTACGTTTTTGGCAAGAATATCGAACCAATAAAGCGGCAGAAGCCTTGAAATCCTTGGTTAGAACCACGGCTACTGTATTCCGCCGCGATGATAGAACCGGACGTTCTATTCGTAAGGAAGTACCTATCAAATGCTTAGTACCAGGGGATATCGTTTTATTATCGGCAGGGGATATGGTTCCCGCGGATTTAAAACTAGTGGAATCTCGAGATCTATTTATCAGCCAAGCCATTTTAACGGGGGAATCTATCCCTGTTGAAAAATATGACACTCTCGCAAATGTGTCCGCAAAAAGCTTGGAGCCCGCATCACCGACAGAAAATGAATTACTTGAAATTTCAAATATCTGTTTGATGGGCACCAATGTGACAAGTGGGACAGCGAGAGGTATTGTGGTTGCAACGGGGAGCAAAACGTACCTAGGTTCGCTGGCCAAATCGATTGTTGGAACTCGAGCTCAAACTGCTTTTGATCGCGGTGTGAATAGTGTGAGTTGGTTGCTGATCCGCTTTATGCTGGTAATGGTGCCGATTGTCTTATTAATCAATGGATTCACTAAAGGCGATTGGTTTGAGGCAACACTATTTTCATTGGCAGTTGCAGTAGGGTTAACCCCAGAAATGTTACCGATGATTGTGAGCTCGAACCTTGCAAAAGGGGCGATAGCCATGTCTAAGCATAAGGTTATCGTTAAACGGCTCAATGCGATTCAGAACTTTGGTGCGATGGATGTACTCTGTACGGATAAAACAGGCACGCTAACGCAAGATCGCATTATTTTAGAGCATTATCTCGACAGCAATGGGCAAAAAGATAGTCGAATTTTGCAATTGGCGTGGTTGAATAGTTTCCATCAAAGCGGTGCCAAAAACATGATGGATCAGGCAATTATTCGACGTGGCCGTGGTAATGATAAGGTCGAGCAGTTGAAGGCTTATCAAAAAATTGATGAACTACCATTTGATTTTATTCGCCGAAAATTATCGGTCACAGTAAAAACCCCTGAAGGTGATGCTTTATTGATCTGTAAAGGGGCTGCGGAAGAGATGTTGGCTGTTTGTCATAGTTATCAGCATGATGGACATACCACCTTATTAGATGCTCAAGCTAAAGCTAGGATTGCGGAGTTAGTCAGTGACTATAATAAACAGGGTTTCCGGGTATTACTGCTGGCAACGCGTTCATTAAATGATGCAGAAGCTTTGTTACCGTTATCAGCTCAAGCAGAGCAACAGCTTGAGTTACAAGGTATTCTTACATTTTTAGACCCTGCAAAAGAGAGTGCAATTTCGGCTATTGCTGCACTAAGAGAAAATGGTGTGATGGTCAAAGTGCTTACTGGCGATAATGCCGTGATCACTGAAAAAATTTGCCATGATGTAGGTTTGAATATTGATGAGATTATGACGGGTCTTGAAGTCGAGGCGATGAATGATGAGGAGCTGAAAACAAAAGTTGGAGGGCGTTCAGAATTCTGTGTCACGTTAATTTAGCTGCTACAACGTTATCACATGATCCAGGCGTCCTTCAAAATAAATACATAGCTGCGATAGTGTCAGATTCCAGCTCTGGATCGGCATTGTCCATTTTTCCTGTGCATTAAGCAGCCCAAGATACAGGAGTTTCAGCAAACTGTTTTCATTCGGGAATGCACCTTTTGTTTTTGTCAGTTTTCTGAACTGACGATGGACTGATTCTATTGCATTGGTTGTATAGATAACCTTCCTGATATCAGCAGGATAGCGAAAATAGCCAGATAAATGAGTCCATTTTCGTCGCCAGCTCTGGATGACCACCGGATACTGATTCCCCCATTTAATATCCAGTTCATCCAGCGCGGTCTCTGCCGCCTCTTTTGATACGGCCCGGTACACCGGCTTCAGGTCGGCCATAAACGCTTTATGATGCTTTGAGGCGACATATTTTAACGAGTTGCGGATCTGATGGATAATACACAACTGAACTTCTGTCTGTGGAAAAATACTGTTGATGGCTTCAGGGAAACCAGTGAGTCCATCCACACAGGCTATCAGAATATCTTTCAGCCCCCTGTTTTGCAGGTCACTCAGCACGGACAGCCAGAAGTTAGCTCCTTCACTTTCAGACAGATAGAGGCCAAGAACCTCTTTCTTGCCTTCAATATTGAGCGCCAGAACAGTATAGACCGCTTTACTGACGTAACGCCCGTCCTCACGGATTTTATAGTGAATAGCATCCAGCCATATAAAGGGATAAATCGCCTCCAGAGGGCGCTGCTGCCATTGTTTAAGTTCGGGGATAACCTTGTCAGTGACAGCGCTGATGGTAGCTGCGGAGACGCTGAAGGCATATAGATCTTCTATTTCCCGGCTGATATCGGCGTAGCTCATACCGATGGCAAATAACCGGATAATTTTTTGCTCAATCTCGTTTGATAGTGTGGTCTGGTGCTTCTTCACCAGTTGTGGTTCAAAAGAGCCGTTGCGATCGCGTGGAGTAGCCAGCTCAAAGCTACCGGTTGGTGCTTTAACGGTCTTTTTCGTAGAGCCATTCCTGCGGTTAGCTTCAGCATCATTGGTGAGATGGGAGTCAAGTTCGGCGGCCAATGCAGCTTCAGTAAGTTGCTTAATCAGCGGGGTCAGGATGCCATCTTTACCGGTCAGAGCCTGACCATTCTGAAGAGCTTTCAGGGCGTTGTCGAAATCGAAAAGTTGAGTCATTTGTCATTCCTTTTTGATAGATATTACTGGAATGACACAGAATTTCTAACACTCCCAAAAGTTGAACAAGTTTCCGTTTTCTGCAAATTAACCCCACTGCAAAAATCTCGGATCCTAAAATTACTACAAGCAAATGGACATACGGTTGGTTTTCTGGGGGATGGGATCAATGATGCGCCGGCTTTACGGGATGCGGATGTCGGTATATCCGTGGATACAGGCACCGATATTGCGAAAGAATCTGCGGATATTATTCTGCTAGAAAAAGATTTAATGGTATTAGAACAAGGCGTTATCAAAGGAAGAGAAACGTTTGGGAATATTATTAAGTATTTAAATAT